>DASPOZ010000113.1:0-4074 GCA_035625755.1 Candidatus Sulfotelmatobacter sp. | reverse complement strand
TGCGGGGAAGATCTCGATGGAGCGGGCGGTCACCACGTCCCCTTGCCGCTCCACGGTCAGGCTCACGCGGTCGCCCGTCTGAATCTGATCCAGCGAGCGGCCGGACCAGAAGTGCGTGTCGTCCGTCACGCGCACCGTCGTCTCCTCGCCGGCGTTCCCGCGCACCACCAGGGTCTGCGTCTGGGGCGCCACGGCGGCCACGGTCCCCACCAGGTGGGACCCCGTGGAGGCGCACGCCGCGGCCAGGGCCAGCGCCGCGCCGGCCAGCCCCATCGGGAAACGTGCCCCTCGCTTCATCGGCCATCCTTGGCGGCCGGCCCGCCACCCCGCACCTCCGAGGCGGCCACCGCGCCCGCGGCTTGGGGTGCCACCCGGGCCGCCATCCAGTCGCTCACCAGGAGGCAGAGCCAGAATCCCAGCAACATCACCCCGAACACGCACACCACCGTCGCACCCGTAGGCAGGTCGAACACCACCGAGGCCAGCATGCCGAGGACGCTGGCCGCCGCGCCGAACGCCCACCCGATCACCAGCCGCCGGCCGATCCTGCCGCCCAGCACCAGCGCCGCCAGGGCGGGCACCACGAGGTAGGCGAAGACCAGCAGCACCCCGGCCACCCGCACCGAGCTGGTGACCACGATCCCGAAGGACATGTAGAAGAGAAAGTCCCAGAAGGGCACGTGCCATCCCAGGCGGGCGGCCTCGGTGGGGCTGGCGGTGATGGCGAAGAACGGGCGCCGGCAGAACCAGTGGAAGAGGCCGATGGCCCCGTAGAGGATGGCCACCCGAAGCACGTGGCTCCCCGTGACCGCCAGGATGTCCCCCACCAGCATGCTGCGGAGGTGCTCCGCTCCATGGGGGGCGCGGGACACGATGAGCACTGTGGCGGCGGCCGCCACGGCGTACACCACGCCCACCATCGCCTCCTGCGAGACGTGGCGCCGCTTGCTCCGGGTGAATGCCAGGATGATGGCGTGGAGGAAGGCGGCGCCCAGCCCGAAGAAATACGATTCCCAGGATTCCAGGCCGTACCCCACCAGGAATGCCGCGGTGGCGCCCAGGGCCGCCACCTGGGCCATGGCGATGTCCACGAAGACGACCTCGCGGGTCACCACGTGGATCCCGAGATAGGCGTGGATTCCCGTGAGCACCAGACACATCAGGAACGGGGCCCAGATCAGGGACAGCAGATCGCCGGTCAGCCATTCACCCATCGGGCACCTACTTCAGCGCCTGCGCCAGGGCGTTCACGTTGTACGCGATGGTCTCGAAATAAGAGTCGTCGGTGCTTTTCACGGCCCCCACCAGGCCCGCCTGGACCACGACCCTTGCCCCCGCCTCCTCGGCCGCCCGCTCCGCGATGGCGCGGTCCAGCCAGGGATCGATGAGGATCACCTTGATGCGCTGATCCTTCATGAGGCGGATCACCGCGGCGAGGTGCGCGGGGGAGGGCGGGATGCCGGGGCGGTCCTCCACCGTGGCGGCCTGGACGAGGCCGAACCGCGTGAGAAAGTAGATGGACGTGCTGTGGAAGACGACGATCTTGCTGCCGCGATACGGTTCCAGGACCTTGGTCCACTGGCTTTGCGCCGCCGCCAGCCGGTCCAGGAACTCTTGACGGTTCTTCTCAAAAATCGTCCGCTGCTCGGGGGCCAATCGGGCCAAACCTTGCAAGATATTCGATGTGATGATGGGGGCCAACCCGGGGTCGAGGGTGAAGTGGGGGTTTCCGAACGGGTGCACGTCTCCCATGGAGCGGTCCACCTGCACCTGGGGGAGCTCCATCACCGGGATCCCCTGCGAGACCACCACGCGGCCCGGCCCTCCCGGCGCCAGGTTCCCGTTATTGGACCCCATGATCATCCCTTCCACCCACGGCTCCAATTCGAGCCCCACCATGACGATGAGGTCCGCCCGCCGGACCTTCAGCATCAGGCTGGGGCGCAGGTCCACGTTGTGCGGGTCTTGATTGCCGCGGGCCAGGGACTCCACTTCCACCAGGTTGCCGCCCACCGCCTCGGTGAGGGCTTTCAGGTCGGTGATGGTGGTCACCACGCGAAGCTTGGATGCGGCCTCACCGGGGGCGGCGAACAGCCCCAGGGTGCAGGCCATCATACCGAGCGCCATCCACTGCCGGCGGATCATTCCGTTCCTCCCCATCGTTCCAGGCCCCGCGCCCCGGCCCGAGGCTCGGGCGCGGGACGCGACCGGCTGCCGGACATCTTCCCCGTCATCCGAGGTCGCATTCTACCACGGATGTGGCGGGTGCGTCCCCAGGATGAAGATCGCTTGCAAGAAGCCTTCGTCCGCGTTCTTCGTGTAGTTCCGGATCGTGTGCTTGTATTCCGTCCGGAGCTGGAAGAATTCGCTCGGCTTGAAGGTGAGGTAGGGGGCGATGGCATACTCGCGGGCCCCCTGCCGCAGCTCGGCCGATGGCACGAGGGTGAGGCTGGGGTTCGGATTCGGCGGGAACTGCGACCAGTCAAACCGCGTGCCCGCAAACCAGGCGCGGCCGAGCTGGTAATCGCCGAAGACGTAGAACCCGAACCGGTTGGTGAGGCAGGAGCCGGGGGCGAAGGGGCAGCCGGGGTTGGCGCCGGGGAGGGGCTCCCGCCGGAAGTGGCCGAAGAGGAATTCCCCCGCCAGGATGAATTGCTTGTAGGGCTCTCCCAGCGGTTTCCACTTGTACTTGAAGTCAGCCCCCCCGAGGAGGGTCCTGCCATCCCCGTTTTGGTTCGGTGTGTCGGGCCACTCGTTTGGTCCGGTGGCGCCGGAGAGGCCCAGTTGCAGGCCCTGGTCGTCCGACAGCTCGAAGAACGTCTTGGCCCGGCCCGTGACCAGGGGATCTCGTATGTTCCCCGCGCCGAAACTTACGGGGTTGTCGCCGTCAAACACCCCGAGGCGGAATTCCAGGAAGGTGTCCAGGGGCGCCACCCAGCTCCATTCCACGCCGTTCTCCTTGAGACGCTCCTCCGTGAAGAAGTTCGCCAGCACCGCGGGGGCGTCGATCTGGGGGAGATCGTGGGGGTGGAGTTGTCCCAGGAGGCCGAACGCGGGGCGCATGCGGCCGCCGCGCACCTGGAGCCCCCAGGGCAACGAGAGGGAGGTAGCGTAGGCCTCTTCGATGGACGCATCGAGGTTTCGCGTGACGCTTCCGTTGGCGATCTCCCCGTCCTCGCCGAAGTCGAAGAAGACGTCGGCCCGGATGTAGGGGTCCACCGCCCCCTGGGCGGCGATCTCCACCTCCTGGGGGAAGATCCGGTTCTCGCGGGCGATGAAGGTGGGCGTCTGGCCGGCCAGCGGGTTCCGGGCGCTGGAGATGCTGCCGATCATCGACCCGAGGACCCCCAGGTCGAAGAGGAGGGCCCGGCCGGCGATGGTGGGCCCCCGGAGCTGCGGGGACGGGGCCGTGGGGACGGGCGTGATCTCCGCGGGCGGCGCCGGCTGGGCGGAGGCGGTTGCCGGCGCGGGGGTTCCCGCCGCCGGCCCCGCCGCAGCCGCCGGCGCCGTTGCCGGCGGGGGCTGTGCAGTGGCCCGCTCGACGGCATCCATCTTCTTCTGGAGTTCCTCCAGCCGCCGCTGCGTCTGCTGCTGCAGCTCCAATAGCTTCTGGAACTCCTCCTGCGTCCGCCGCAGGTCTTCCCGTAGGCCCTCCAACTCGGTTGCCGCCCCGGACGAGGCCGGTGCGCCCAACAACACCACGGCCATGCCTACCCCGAAAAGGGGTGCAAGTGCGCGCCGCATCGCCATCCTCCTGGCACGATGGGACCAGAAACCGTGACACCACGAACGTCTCCGAGTGACGTTCCCTCGATGGTGTCACCCCGTCGAGATGAGGTGGGTCAGGCGATGGCGGGTGGGGCTCTGGAGGGGGTGGCGTAGGTGGGTGCGTCCGGGGCTGCGACGAGGGGCCGGGGGTCTATGAGCCGGCTGGTGGGCAGCGGCGTCGTGAGGGCGATCCACGGGGTCGCGCTGGTGCTCGTCCCGTGTACCCACTGGCAGAGCGGGCAGTTGTGGAAGTCCCTGGCAGAGACGCGGGGGTGACGGAACGTGTCCGGCCCAGCAAGGGCCAAC
>DASPOZ010000112.1:0-3911 GCA_035625755.1 Candidatus Sulfotelmatobacter sp. | reverse complement strand
AGGGCTTCGTTGAACATCATCCAGGGGATGAGGCCGCAGAAGAGCACCAGGAAATAGGGAGGTCCCGTCTGGAAGGTGATCCGCAGCCCGTAGGTGGACACGAACCAGAAGACCAGGATCACCACCACGGGGTTCACGATCGCCCACACCGAGCCCACCAGCGTGGCCGCATAGCGCGCGCGCAGGTCGTGCAGCGCCAGTTGCCAGATCAGTCCGCGGTTGACGTAGAGCCTTCGCATCAGGAAGCCCACGTGCTTGGGCCATACCGATGCGCCCCGGATGGCCGGTGCCACGACGCTCATCGGACCCGCCGTAAATAGCCGTCCGGCCAGTAGGTCACGGGGCGATCGATCAGGCCCTCGTTGAAGGGCCGGGGCGGGGGCACCGGCGCGAACTCGGGGTGGCGGGCCAGGAACTCGGCCACCGCCCGCTTGGGATTATCCCAGGCCCATTCCGCCCTGGCGCCCGGCGCCCCGACGATCTCTTCCATGATGCCGTCGGCGACGACGACGTAGGAGCCCACGCCAACCAGCGGGCCATAGGCCTCCAGCTCCTTCAGCACGTGGTCCCTGCTGTGGTTGGCGTCCAGCAGGACCAGGGCCACTTCGCCCGGCCGTATGGCGGCCCTCACCTTCTCGACCACAAGCGGATCGGTGGACGAGCCCTCGATGAGCGTGATGGACGGATAGAGTTCGTGGGCCTCCAGGGCCGCGCGGTTGTGCGGCCGGATCTCGATGTCCACGCCGATCACGCGGCCCTTCCCCACGAGCCGGCACAGCGAGGCCAGGAACACCTGGCCGCCGCCGTGGGCCACGCCGGTCTCCACGATGACGTCGGGTTTCACCTGGCAGACCAGCTCCTGCAGGCGAACCATGTCCTCCGGCATCTGAATGATCGGACGGCCGAGCCACGTGAACTGATACGAGTATTTCAGCGACCAGCCGACGCTGAGCCAGAGGCGCGACAGGGCGGCGAAGCTTTCCGGCGAGTAGAGGTCGAAGGTCTGGACCCTCCCCTCCGAGTCCACCTGAACCGTGCGTTGCTCGGTATCAATCGCGTAGCGCACCGGGCCCCCCTCTGGCGGGAGCGGCACCGGACCCGGCGTCGTCCCCCCGGCGCAACGGCCGCAGCATGTCCCGATGCCTCCCGTCCCTCACGGACCGCCATGCCCCGGCGACTACGGGCGCGCCCGGGCGGATTGTTGTATCCACCATTCCACCGTTTCCCGCAGGCCCTCGTCCAGCCCTATCTTCGGCACAAAACCCACCTCGGTGCGCAGGCGCCGTATGTCTGCCACGAGGCAGGCCGGTTCGTTGGCCCGCGCCTCGAGGGCGCCCAGACGGATCAGCTCGGGGCGTCCCAGCAGCGCCCCGAGCCGGTTCGCCACGTCCCCGATGGATGTGGCCGTCCCCGAGGCGATGTTCACGGCACCGCTCACCTGGCTCTCCAGCAGGGCGGCGAAGGCCGCCCCGGCGTCCCTCACGTGGATGAAATCGCGCTGCTGGCGGCCATGCGTGCAGAGGGCCGCCCGGCCCTCCCGCAGGGCCTGGATGATGCTGGGGATGAGGGTCGGCCGACGCTCCTCCGGCCCGTAGGGAAAGAACAGGCGCCCCCAGGCGAATCCAACCCCCACGGCGTTGCAATAGGCCTTCAGCAGCCCGAAGGTGGCGTCCTTTGCCACCCCGTACAACTGGGCCGGCGCGCGCGGCACCTTCCCCTCCTCGATGGGCGACTCCCCCAGCACGGCGTCGTCCCACGCATACTCCGCGCAGGTTCCGGCACCGACGATGCGCCGCCCTCCCCCCTCCACGAACTGGCGGCACAGCCGCAGCGTGGCCTCGACCCAGCGCAGATTTTCGGGCGATGTCCAGTACTGGCCGTGCGTGGTCTCCCAGGCCAGGTGCAGCAAGTGCCTCGGGCGCGCGCGGTCCAGGATGCCTTGGACCCATTCGCCATCGAACAGGTCTCCCTCGTGCCACACACACCCTTCGCTTGCGGGGGGGCGGCGCGAGATCGCGTGCACGCAGTAGCCCCGGTCCAGCAGGGCGCGCACGGCGTGGCGGCCCAGAAAGCCGCTGGCGCCGGACACCAGGACAACCTTCACCGGCTCAAGTTCGCGCGTGGGCGCCAATTTCAGCGAGCGTTGGAAGCGCGAGATCGCGGGGCGAGATGACCCGCGCGGCCGCCGGGGGCCAGGCGATGGCCAGAGCGGGGTCGTCCCAGCGGATGCCGCGCGCGGCCTCGGGCACGTAGGCCGCGGACACCTGGTAGAACAGCTCCGTGTCGTCTACGAGCGTCTGGAAGCCGTGGGCAAAGCCCTCGGGGACGTAGAGCGCCCTGCGGTTCTCGGCCGAGAGCCCGATGCCCGCCCACTGCCGGAAGGTCGCCGAGCCCGGGCGGATGTCCACGATGACGTCGTAGACGGCCCCGTGGGTACAGCGCACCAGCTTCGCCTCCTCGTGAGGCGGCGCCTGGTAGTGCAGCCCGCGCAGCGTGCCGCGCCGCCGGTTGTAGGACACGCTGCACTGGACGATCGGCGGACGCAGCCCCCGGGCGGCGAATTCGGCCGCACAGAAGGTGCGCGCGAAGAAGCCGCGCTCGTCCTCGAGCCGCTCCGATTCGACCAGGAACGCTCCGCTCAGGGCCAACTCTGTGAAGATCATGATCTTGGGGCTCACACCAACCGTGGTTCCGGCACGGGGATGATGAACCGGCCGCCCTGCGCGCGGTAGGCCGCCTGCTGCGCCAGGATCTCCTCCGCGAAGTTCCAGGTGAGCAGCAGCACGTACTCGGGGCGTCGCTCCAGCAGGGCCTCGGGGGGGAGGATGGGCAGGTGCGTGCCCGGCGTGTACCGCCCCTGCTTCACGGTGCTGCGGTCCACCACGAAATCCAGCACGTCGGCGCCGATGCCGAAGACGTTGAGCAGCGTGCTGCCCTTGGCCGAGGCGCCGTAGGCGGCCAGCCGGTTCCCCTCGGCCTTGAGGCGGCGCAAGAGGCCCACCAGTTGCCGCCGCAACGCCTCCACGCGCCCGGCGAAGTCCCGGTAGTAGCTCAGCGCGAGCATGCCGGCCGCCGCCTCGGCCACGAGCATCTCCTTCACGCGGACCGACGGTTCCGCCCCCGCACGCGCCACGAAGAGGCGCAGCGACCCGCCGTGCAGCGGGATCCGTTCCACGTCGGCCACCGCCAGGGCGTGCCGCGCGAAGAGGGCTGCCAGCGCGGTGAGCGAGAAGTAGCACAGATGCTCGTGGTAGATGGTATCGAACTCGCAGCGCTCGATCAGGTCGCGCACGTAGGGCACTTCGATGGCCGCCAGGCCATCGTCCTTCAGCGCGACGGCGATGCCCTCCACCACCCCGTTCAAGTCGGCCACGTGGGCCAGCACGTTGTTGGCGTGCAGCACGTCGGCCCGCAGGCCCTCCGCCGCCAGGCCCTCGGCCAGCGCCCGGCCGAAGAAGGCGCAGCGGGTGGGAACCCCCCGCCCCTCGGCCGCCCGGGCCAGGTTGGCCGCCGGTTCGATGCCGAGCACCGGCACGCCGAGCGGCCGGTAGTGCTGGAGCAGATACCCGTCGTTGCTGGCGATCTCCAGGACCAGCGAGCGCGGGCCGAGGCCGCGCTCGCGCGCCAGCCGCTCGGCCAGCTCCCGCGCCGAGCGCACCATCGTATCCGAGAAGGACGAGAAGTAGGGATATTCGGCGAAGAGGACCTCGGGCGGCACCGTCTCCGTGATCTGCACCAGGGAGCAGGCGGGGCAGAAGACCAGATCCAGGGGGTAGCGGGGCTCGGGCGCGTGCAGCCGGTCCGCGCCGAGCAGGGCGTTGGCCAGGGGCGTGGGCCCCAGGGAAAGGATCGGCTGCAATGCCTCCGATCCGCAGGACCGGCAGGGAACGCTCACGTCGCGCGGTCCAGAT
>DASPOZ010000111.1:0-4611 GCA_035625755.1 Candidatus Sulfotelmatobacter sp. | reverse complement strand
TGAAAAGGATCTCCGCGGCGGCGGCCGCATCCGAAGGTTCCACGGGGCCGTCGCCGGCCCGCAGCGCGTGGACGATGGCCCCGGCGCAGACGGCGTCCTCCAGGCAGAAGGCCCCATCCTTCCCGGCGCAGGCCAGCAATGCGTCTGCCCCGCCCCCGGCCAGGGCCCGGGCCACGGCCGCGGCGTTGCGCAGGGCGCCGATCCACAGCTCGGCGACGCCCTCCAGGGAGGCCAGCGCGCGGGTCCCATTGGAGGTGCAGAGGATCAGCCGGCGGCCGGCCAGGCTGGCGCCCAGGAACTCATGGGGCGAGTTCCCCAGGTCGAATCCCGGGATGCGGAGGCCCCCCTGTTCGCCGCAGAGCAGGGCCCGCTCGTCGCCCAGCCGCGCGCGCGCGGCGCGCGCCTCCTCCGGGGTCCGCACGGGGACCACGCCGGCGCAGCCGCGCTGGAAGGCCACCACGATGCTGGAGGTGGCCCGGATCACGTCGATGAGGACGGCTCGGCGGGCCTGGGGGACCTTGGCGGGGTACTCGGCGGGGGAGAGGGCCACGTCAACACGCATGCCAGGTGCCGGAGGCGGGAGGCCGGAGCGAATTGTCGATTGACAATTTTCGATGGTCGATTGCGGATTTCACGGCGCCGCCGGGCCCTCAATCGGAAATCGACAATCGACAATCGCCAATGCCAATCCGGGGGACGCGGGCGCGGGGTCACTCGACGCGGAAGATGTACTTGGTCTTCCCGATCTCGATGACGTCCCCGTTGCGCAGCGGCTTCGTGTCCACGCTCTGGTTGTTGATCTTGGTGGTGCCCATGCGGCCCATCTTCACGAACCGGCAGCGCCCCTCCTTGTCCTTGTCGATCCGGGCGTGTACCTTGGCGATCATGAAGCCGTCGGCGCGGATATCGGCCTCGAAGCCGCTCCCGAACGTGGTGGTGGGCTTGGTGAGGGGGACCTCGCTGAGGTCCGGGAGGATCAGCTTGGCCGCGCCGGCCGGCCGGGCCGCCGGTGCGCCCGGGGCCGGCGCCGGAGGGGCCGCGGGGGGCGCCGCAGTCTGGGGGGCGGGCGGGGCGGGCCTGGGCGCGGCCGCGGGCCCCACGTACATGGTCTGTTCCGCCGCCATCTCCACCGGGCCCGTGGGGGCGGCCCCCGCCGCCCGCGGGACCTGGAACAGGATGATGTGCTTGACGATGGTGATCTGGTCCCCGTCTTGGAGCTCCCGGGCGCCCGCGATCCGCTCGCCGTTCACGAAGGTGCCGTTGGCGCTCCCCAGGTCCTCCAGCAGGTAGCGGTCGTCCACCACCTTCACCACGGCGTGCCGGCGGGAGACCCCCAGGTTGTCGATCAGGATGTCGTTCCCGGGGGCGCGCCCGATGGTGAACTGGTCCACCACCATGGGGAACTTCCCCAGGGTCTTTCCGCCCAGCGTGAGCACCAGCTCCGGCTTGGGCCCCGCGGGCGAGACCCTGCGCACGGTGAAGAGCTGCGTGAGGCGGGGGCGCTCGACGGCCTTCACCTGGGCGGCATCCGGGGCGGCGGCGACCTTGGGGTCCTCGAAGATCGCCACGGTCACCGGGCCCTCTTCCTTCTTGCCGTACACGTAAACCACCAGCGAGTCGCGGGGGTCGCCCTCCTTGGGGACGTTGGCGGGCTCCTCGCAGAAGTAGTTGACCTGCACCCGTCCCTTCATGAACAGGCTCACCCCCACCCGGTCGGCCATGCGGTAGGTGATGACGGCGTTGGCGCCCTTCGCCTCCACCTTGCCCATGGCCTCCTGCATGTCCACCAGATCCACGGAGAACTGCTGGGTGGGCGGTTTCTGGAACATGGCCAGGAGGCCCAGGGTCAGGCCCTTGTCCGTCTCGCAGGCCGACAGGGAGAACTCCGGGTGGCGGCGGTAGAACTCGAAAAACTCCTTGATCTCTACGAAGCGATAACGGTCCCCCTCGTAGCGGCCGGCCCCATAGGGGGTCCCGCTCACTACGAAGAGATAGGCCCCCTCGTCCGGGCCGGCCAGCGCGAAGTAGCCGTTCTGCACCGGCCCGTCGGCCACGGTGTTCCAGAACAGGTCATCGAACCGGTCCCAAGGGATCGCTTGGGGTTCCAGTCGGACCGCCTTGTACGGCAACCGGGGCACCGCCATCCCTGTACTCTCCTCTCGTTCCTATTCTACCCGGGTCTGGATCGACTCGGTTTCACCCCGCCGGCCCGCGACGGTATCCTTGAAGATGAGGACGTGGCTCCCCAGCGAGATCCAGTCGTTGGGGCGGAGGATCGCCCGCGCCACCTTCCTGCCGTTGAGGAAGCTTCCATTCCGGCTGCCCAGGTCCGTGAGCACGAACCCCTCGGCCGTGGGCTCCACCCGGGCGTGCCGCCCCGAGATGGTGGGGTGGTCGATGTGCACGTCGTTGCCCTCGGTCCGCCCGATGGTGAGCGGGGCGTCACCCAGGGGGAATTCCCGGATCAGGACGCCCTGGAACGTGAGCACCAGCTTCGGCATCCCCGGCCCATTTGCGATTGTCGATTTTCGATTGGCGATTTTCGCCCGGCGGCGGCAGGTACCCGGGGACCGGCTCCTGCCCTGCGATCCGCACTCCAGGTACGAAATCGACAACCGTCAATCGACGATCGACGATCCGCTACGTGCCCAGCAGGCGGCGCCAGAACCCGGGTCGCCCCCCCGCCCCCTCGGGCGCGCCCTCCCCCTCGGTGAAGCGCACCAGGACGGCGGTGATGTTGTCCTTGCCGCCCCGGGCATTGGCCAGCTCCACCAGGGCGCCGCAGGCGCCGTCGATATCCTCGCCGGCCTGAACCACGGCCTCCCGCATCACGGGGTCGTCCACCATGTCCGAGAGGCCGTCCGAACAGAGGAGCAGGATGTCATCCTCCCGGGCCTCCTGTTCCTGCACGTCCACTTGCACCGTGGGTTCCATCCCCAGGGCCCGCGTCACCACGTTCCGCTGGGGGGAAACGGCCGCCTCGTCCTCGGTGATGAGCCCCAGGGCCACCTGGTCCTGCACCAGTGAGTGATCGCGCGAGAGTTGCTCCAGCTTCCGGTCCCGGATGCGGTAGATCCGGCTATCCCCCACATGGGCCAGGGCCACGCGCCGCCCCAGCACCAGCGCCGCCACCACGGTGGTGGCCATCCCCTGGTATTGGGGCCGGCTGCCCGCGGCCCCGTGGATCACCTGGTTGGCGAACCGGATGGTGTTGACCAGGTGGTTCGCCCCCTCCGAAACCCCTTCCACCGGGGCGCCCAGGGCCGGGGGAGGCGGCCCGCCGGCCGCCCACGCGGAGATCTGCTCGCGGATCGTCTCCATGGCCAGGCGGCTGGCCACCTCGCCCGAGGCGTGGCCCCCCAGGCCGTCCGCCACCACGAAGAGGCCCAGGCCCTCGTCCACGAAGAGGGCGTCCTCGTTGTTGGAGCGGCGACGACCTGTGTCCGTCCGCGCGGCAGCCCGGACCCGCATCGGTCTCCCCGGGGCCGCGGCGTCAGCCGGTGGGCGTCAGCGTCCGCGCGGCGCACGCCCGCAGCGCGGCGGCGAATTCGGCGCCGGTCTGGAACCGCTGGTCCACGGGCTTCCGCAGCGCCCTCGCCACCACGGCCTGGAGCTCGCCCGGCACGCCCGGCGCCACGTCCGCCAGGGCTGCCGGCTCGGCGCCGGTGATCTGGAACATGATGGTGGCGATGCTGTCCCCCTTGAAGGGGCGTTCCCCGGCCAGCAACTCGAAGGTGACGACCCCCAGGGAGAAGAGGTCCGACCGCCCGTCCACCTTCTGCCCGGCGATCTGCTCGGGGGACATGTAGCTGGGGGTGCCCAGTACGGCCCCCGTCTTGGTCTGGGAGACGGCCTGGATGCGGGCGATGCCGAAGTCCGTCACCTTCACCTCGCCGTTCTTCAACATCATCACGTTGGCCGGCTTGATGTCCCGGTGCACGATGCCCCGTTCGTGGGCGAAGTGCAGCGCGTCGGCCACCTTGGCCGCCACCTCCACCGCCTTGGACCAGGGGAGCAGGGTCTCCTTCTTGCACCACTGGGTCAGGTCCTTCCCGTCCAGGAGCTCCATGGCGATGTAGGCCAGGTCCATCTCCTCGCCGGCATCGTACACGGTCATGATGTTGGGGTGGTTGAGCATGCCGGCGCTCTGGGCCTCGCGGAAGAACCGCTCCTTGATCTGCGGGATCATCGCGTCCTCGAAATCGTCGAAGTGGACCGTCTTGATGGCCACCAGGCGGTTGATCTTCGGGTCCCGCCCCTTGTAGACCACGCCCATGGCGCCCCGGCCCAGCTCCTCCACCAGCTCGTACCGGCCCAGGGTGGGGCGGGCCACCCCCTCGGCCACCAGGGTCCCCTCGGCGCGGCCGGGGAGGGCGGGCCCCAGCACGGTGGCGGCCGCCGCCTTCAGGCGCCCGATGCGGGCGCCCACGTCCTTGTACTTGGTGTCCGCGCCGGCGATGCGCTCGAAGACGGCCAGGGCCTTGCCCCCCATGCGCTTCCGCTCGAAGTCCATCCCCAGGTTGTAGAGGATGCCCTTCATCTCGTCGTCCACGGGCAGTCGCTGGAACTTCTCGAAGGCCAGGTCCAGCATGCCTTTGCCCTGAAAGGTGA
>DASPOZ010000110.1:0-4305 GCA_035625755.1 Candidatus Sulfotelmatobacter sp. | reverse complement strand
GGGGGAGCCGCCGTGTCACGGCCCGGGCCGTCTCCAGCATCGCGTTCACCACGGGGCGCGCCGTGCTGTACACCCACACGAACACGGCGCCGCCGGGCTTGACCAGGGGCACCAGGGCCCGGAAGCCCCGCTCCGGGTCCGGCAGGTGGTGCAGGACCCCCAGGCTGTAAGCGAAATCGAAGCTCCCCTCGGCGAAGGGCGGCCGGTAGATGTCCGCCTGCACCAGGTGAATGCCCTTGCACGCGGCCGTGTTCGTGCGCGCCGCGTCGATGGCCGCGGAGAAATCCATCCCCACCACCTCGGCGCCGAATTCGGCCGCGTAGTACGCGTGCCGGCCGAAGCCGCACCCGGCGTCCAGCCCGAACTTGCCGGGGAAGAACTCGGGGCCCAGGGGATGGATGTAGGTGAGGAAGCCCTCGCGAAACGCCTCCACCATGTCGTGGAACGCCGTCCACTGGTATCCGAAGCTGCGCCGCGTACGGTCCTGCAGCCGGGCGAAGGCCTCGGGATCGCCCCCCGGTTGCGCCAGCAGCCTCGGGATGCCCCCGGTCACGGGATACCGGTGGCCCGCGGGGCACTGCAACTGGCCCTCGCCCAACTCCGCGTCCATGGGGGCGGAAGCCGCCGGGCGCAGGGCCGCCCCGCAGGCGGGGCAGCGCAGGATGTGGAGCAGCTTCGTATGCATCGGCTCGGCTGCGCGCGGGGCACGCGGCGCCTTGCGGCGCGCTCCCTTCGCGCGCAAATTGCCTTGAAACTTAGCACAAACCGGCCTGAGCGACAATGCGGCGCGGCCTGTGCGGGGGGGCGGGCGCCGCGCGGATGGCGAAGGCGCCCGGGGGAGGTCGCCGGGGTCAGATGAACAACAGGGAGTCGGCAGCCTCCGTGAGGGTCGGGAACGGGAACGGGTACGGGAACGGGAACGGGGGAGGACAGGAGACAGGGGTCAGGCTCAGAGGCTCGGGGACAAGGGCGGGGCGGGGTGCGGGGAGTCGATGAAGGTCTGGAACCAGAGTTCGAGGACCAGCAGGTTCCAGAGATGGTACTGCCAGGCGGCGCGACCTCGGACGTGTTCCTCCAGGAGCCGCTCCACGGCCTCGGGGCGGAAGAGGCCGCGCGTGCGGGCCCGCTGCCCGAGCAGCGTATCGTGGGCCAGGTCCCGCAGTTCGTGGCGGAACCAGTGGTCCAGGGGCACGCCGAAGCCCATCTTGCGCCGGCGGAGCAGGGCGGGCGGCAGCCGGTCTGCGAAGGCGCGCTTGAGCAGGTACTTGCCGGTGCCCCCGCGGAGCTTGAGGCCCGGGGGCAGGGCGGCGGCGAACTCCATCACCTCGTGGTCCAGGAGGGGGGAGCGGGCCTCCAGGCCGTAGGCCATGGTGGCGATGTCCATCTTCGCCAGGAGGTCCTCGGGAAGGTAGGTGGCCACGTCCACGGCCAGCAGCACGTCCCGCGGGTCCACGGCGCCGGCGCCGGCGGCGGCGGCGAAGGCGGCGGCCAGATAGTCGGGCCCTCCCCCCTCCGCCCGGGCCAGGAACTCGGGGGTGCAGAGGGCGGCCTTCTGCCCGTCGTCGAAGTGGCTCATCCAGACGGCGTAGCGCCGCAACGGGTCCAGGCCGGCGCCCCGCAGGAACCGCTGGACCCGCGCGGCGGGCCCCTTGGCCCGCCCGGCGGGCAGGGCGGCCGCGGCCGCCTCCAGGGCCCGGCGGAGGGGCGGCGGCAGCGCGCCGTAGATCCGGGCGAGGCGGGCGGCGCGATAGCGGGGATAGCCGGCGAAGGCCTCATCCCCCCCGTCGCCGTTGAGGGCCACGGTGACGTGCCGCCGGGTCATCTCGGCCAGGTAGAGGCTGGGGACGGAGGAGGAATCGGCGAAGGGCTCGTTGTAGTGCCAGACCAGCCTGGGGAGGATGGCCACGGCGTCCGGCCGCACCACGGCCTCGTGGTGCTCCGTGCCGAAGCGCTCCGCCACCTGCCGGGCGTAGCGGAGCTCGTCGTACTCGGGCTCGGCGAACCCGATGGAGAAGGTCTTCACGGGGCCGGCGTTGAGGCCGGCCATGAGGGCCACGACCACGCCGGAGTCCACGCCGCCGCTCAGGAAGGCGCCCAGCGGCACGTCGCTGATGAGGCGCAGGCGCACCGCCTCGGCGACCCGGGCCCTCAGCTCCTCGATCAGGGCGGCCTCGGGCTCGGCGCGCTTGGGGGCGAAGGGCAGGGTCCAGTAACGCTCCAGGCGCACCTGCCCGTTCCCCACGCGCAGGACGTGGGCGGGCGGGACCTTCCCCACCCCGCGGAAGGCGGACCGCGGGGCCGGCACGTACTGGTGGGTGAGGTACAGGTGGAGGGCCGCCGCGTCGGGCTCGGCGCGGAACTCCGGATGGGCCAGGAAGGCCTTGGGCTCCGAGGCGAAGGCGAAGCCGCGCCCGGGGCGGTGCCAGTAGTAGAGCGGCTTCTTTCCCAGGCGGTCCCGCGCCAGCACCAGCTCGCGCCGCCTGGCATCCCACAGGGCGAAGGCGAACATCCCCCGCAGCCGGCGCACGCAGGCGGGCCCCTCCTCCTCGTAGAGGTGCAGGATGGTCTCGGTGTCGCCCTTGGAGCGGAAGGCGTGGCCCCGGGCCAGCAGGTCCTCGCGCAGGGCCTGGAAGTTGTAGATCTCGCCGTTGAAGACGATCCAGACCGTCTCGTCCTCGTTGGGGAGGGGGTGGGCGGCGGCCTCGCTCAGGTCGATGATGGCCAGGCGGCGGTGGCCCAGGCCCAGCGGCCCGTCGCGGTGGAAGCCTTCGCCGTCCGGGCCGCGGTGCGCCAGCAGGTCCGCCATGCCCTTGAGCACGGCCGGGTCCACGGGGGCGGCCGGATCGAAATTCAGGATGCCGCAGATGCCGCACACGGTTTTCAGAACTCTCCCCCCGCCAGGTTCCCTCAAGATCAGGCCGGCGGAAGATGCCGGTCCCGCGGCGGCCGGCGAGCAGGAGGCCGTACGCCGTCAGCCGGCGGCGGGCGCGCCACCCTTCTCATGCGCGCCCGCAAGCGATGTGTGCGGCTGCCGCGCGCGGCCGGGCCACCCGAGATCGGTGGGACCGGCTTGCAGAGGAGCGGCTGTAATCGCCAACGAAGCGCGCACGCGCTCCAACGCCGTCCCGCACTGTCGTTCCCCGCCGCCGACGGCGGCAAGGACCGACCGCTTCAGCTTGACGCTCTTCGACATCGCCCCATCCAGCGGGACGTGAGGGCCCTCAGGGCCTTCGGTGCTGCCCGGGCGGGTGCCTTCCGGACGGCGAGCAGGCCGCACATGAGGAAGAAGGGAAATCCCTGCAGGGTGTGCCGGTACGCTTCCAGCAACCCTCTGTCGTAGAGAAAGCTCGCGTGGAAGGTGAGGGCGAAATAGGCCACAGGGAGCCACCGGAACTCTGCAGAGCAGAGAGCGATAAAGAACCCGATGACCCCCAGCGCTGTGACAACGGGGTCGACGAACTCGAGGAGAGGGCGGCCGAGGGGCGGAATCACCATCGTCAACCCCACCACGTTCATTCGCGCGGTGATCTGCGTGAACCCTTTCAGGCTGCTGATCAGAACCTGCGCGGGGGTGTGGAGCTGAAACAGGTACTGGGCCAACGTCATCTTCGGTCCGATGAGTCGGTCGCTGTTTCTCTCCAGCTCCGCCCGGCTTGGGAAACCGGGCCTCCCGGCAAATTCCCAGTTGGCGAGCCAGCGCGCATACCCCCGTGTATTCCAAAATGGATCGCCGTACAACTTGTACATGCCGTAGTGGTGCGGAATGAGGACCAGCACCATGAGGAGGATAGGGAGGGAGCCCATCAGGACGATCTGCTTCACCTGGTGCCGCTCGCGCCAAGCGACATAGACCGTGAGGAGCGCGAGACCGGGAAGATAGAAGGAGCGCGTGAGCACTGCGAGGCCGCCCAGCAGCCCCATGAGAAGGAAGCGGGGCAACGGCGCCAGATCCTTTTTCACAAAGGCCACCTGGCAAAAAAGCAGCAGCAACACTATTTCCAGCTCAAGCCGAAGGCCCCGGACACTTTCCCTGGCCAGGGGATGATTCAGGGCCACAATGGAGCAAGCCGCAAGGCCCCAGCCGGGGCCCAGGAGATCGCCGGCCTGCTTGTAGACGAGGTAGATAACTCCGAGGGATAGCACGAGACTTAGCAGGCGGAGGTGTGTGTCGGAGGGGCCCAAGACCCGAAACAAGATATTGGCGGCCAAAGGGAAAAAGGGCTCGTGGAGAGAAAAATTCCCAGAGTAGAATCCGTGCTCGCCCGAGAGAGTCATCGCCTCCGCAAAACTCCGGTATTGTTCCGC
>DASPOZ010000109.1:0-4372 GCA_035625755.1 Candidatus Sulfotelmatobacter sp. | reverse complement strand
GGCTGCTCAAAAAGGTCCAGATGCAAGGCGGCGCGCGATGGGCCGAGTGAGGCGTACTGGGGCGTACGCCGCAGCGAGCGCCCGAGCGCGCCAACGCCGCAGATGGGCCTTGTTCAGCAGTCTGCTAGAAGGCATGGAGGCCCCGGGAGAAGATGTGCACCCCGCCGAAGGTGAGCAGGACGGCGGCGAACCCGGCCACCGAGAGCAGGGCGGCCTTGCGCCCCCGCCAGCCGGCGGAGAAACGGGCGGCCAGGAGGGTTCCGTAGATCAGCCAGGTGATCACGGACCAGATCTGGCGCGGGTCGCCCGCGAAGTAGCTGCCCCAGGCGCGTCCGGCCCGGATGAACCCCATGAGGATCCCCAGGGTCAGCAGCGGGAACCCCACGCTCAGCGAGAGGTAGCTCCAGCGGTCCAGCGTCTCCAGAGAGGGGAGCGGCAGGCCCCTCCCCCCCGGGCGTTTGGCCTTGAGCTGGCGTTCCTGGAGCAGGTACATCAACCCGGCGGCCGAGGTGATGACGAAGGCCGCGTTGCCGAACACGGCCAACGTGACGTGGGCCCACACCCACATGCTCGCCATGGCCGGTCCGATGTCCGCCGTGAAGTGCTCCCGGCTGGCGGCCGCTGCGTACATGGCCAGGACCGCCAGCGGCAGCACGAAGGCTCCGGCCACGTGGGTCCGCGACCGCAGCTCCACCACCAGATAGAGGAGGATGACGGCCCAGGCGAAGCTGGAGACCACCTCGTACGGGCTGCCCACGGGGGCGCGGCCGGCGGCGCCGATGTGGGCGGCCAGGGAAAGGGTGTGGAAGGCGAACCCCACGGCCGTGGCCCAGGTGGCCACCTGCCCCATGAGGAGCCGGCGCGTGGCCACGTAGACGATGTACTGGAGGGTGGCGACGAAATAGAAGGCGGAGGCGATATAGAAGAGGACCAGATCCATGGATGGGGCTCCTGCCCCTACGCCGGGGTATCCGCGAGCGGGTCGGCGAATGTCCCGGCACCGACCGATGACCGAACGCCGGTGACGAATGGTGGCGGCGCTTCGCGCGGCGGATCGGGGGGGGGCGTCATGGGCGCGCGGCCCCGGCGGCCTTCTAGGATTCGACGACTCAACGCGGACCGGCGCACGGACTCTTCTGAATGATCCGCGCTAAGGCGTGGCGGCGGGGGCGGGACGGTTGCTCAGGTAGTGCGCCACCATCCCGTCGAACCGGGCCTTCACGGCGGCCAGATCGCCCCGATCGACGAGGTCCAGGGTGTCGCCGGCCAGGGCGCATTCGAAGAAGCCCTGCCGGTCGGCGAAGGCCGCGCCCTCGCGCATGAGGCGGTCCCGGGTCTGCCGCAGGAGCTCCACCAACTCGCCGTAGGCCGGGCCGTAGCGCGCCTCCAGGTCACGGCGCACGCGCTTGGCCAGCGCGGGGCTGGCCCCGCCGGTGGAGATGGCGATCACCAGGTCGTCCCGCACCACCACCGAGGGGACGATGAAGGTGCATTCCCGCGGGGTGTCCACCACGTTCACGGGGGTGCCGGCCGCCCGCGCGTCCGCGGCCACCCGGCTGTTGGTTGCCCGGTCGTCCGTGGCCGCCACGGCCACGCCGGCCCCCTCCAGGTCCCCCCGCCGATAGACGCGGGGGACGTGCCGGATGCTCCCCGCCGCCAGGAGCGCCTGCAGGTCCGGGTGCAGGTCGGGGCTCACCACGGTGACGGCCGCATCGAACTTCAGGAACAGCTCCACTTTGTCCAGGGCGATGGTGCCGCCGCCGACCACCACCACGGGCTTTCCCGTGAGGTCCACCATCATGGGATAGAAGCGGGGCATGCGATGATCCTTCAGCAGGCCCGGCGGACGGCCGCCGGCCGGGGGGCGGGTTACTGGGCGGTGCGGCGCTTGGGGGAATTCAGGAGGCCCCGCACCTCCTCCACGAACTGGCTCACATCCTTGAACTGGCGGTACACCGAGGCGAAGCGGACGTAGGCCACCTCGTCCAGCTCGTAGAGCCGCTTCATCACCACCTCCCCCACCTCGGTGGTGCTGATCTCGCGCTCCTGGCTCTCCGCCAGCCGGGCCTCGATCTCGTCCACGATGCTTTCCAACTGGGCGGGGCCCACGGGGCGCTTCTGGGTGGCCTTCACCAGGCCGGTCAGGATCTTGTGCCGGTCGAAGGGCTCCCGCCGCCCGTCCTTCTTCACCACCATGAAGTGGATCTCCTCGATCCTCTCGTAGGTGGTGAAACGGCGATGACACGAAAGGCATTCGCGCCGCCGCCGGACCACCTCGCCCTCTTTCCCCTCGCGGGAATCCACCACCCGCTCACCCAGGTGCGCGCAGAACGGGCATTTCACAGGTCGCCTCCCTTCTGCCTACGCCGGGAAGGGGCTGCCGAGGGCCAGGCGCTCGCGGTACAGCGGGAACTGGCTGCACAGCTCCCGCACCGCAGCGGCCACGCGCTGGTGCCGGCCCCCGTCCTCCACGTCGGCCAGGACCTCCGCGATGAGCTGGGCGATCCGTTCCATCTCGGGCTCGCGCATGCCGCGGGTGGTGATGGCGGGGGTCCCGAGGCGAACGCCCGAGGTGACCGTGGGGGGCTTCTCGTCGAAGGGGATGGCGTTCTTGTTCACGGTGATGCCGGCCGCGTCCAGGGCCGTCTCGGCGGCCTTGCCGGTGAGGCCCTTCTGGCCCACGTCCACCAGCATCAGGTGCGTGTCCGTGCCGCCGGAGACCAGGCGGAAGCCGCGGCGGGCCAGGGCCGCGGCCAGGGCCGCCGCGTTGGCCACGATCTGGCGCTGGTAGGCGGCGAACTCGGGCTGGAGCGCCTCGTGGAAGGCCACCGCCTTGGCCGCGATGATGTGCATCAGGGGGCCGCCCTGCGTGCCGGGGAAGACCTGCTTGTTCAGCGCCGCCGCGTGCTCCGCCTTGCACATCACCATGCCCCCGCGGGGGCCGCGCAACGTCTTGTGGGTGGTGGTGGTGACGAATTCGGCGTGGGGGACCGGCGTGGGATGGATCCCCACGGCCACCAGGCCGGCGATGTGGGCGATGTCTACCATCAGGAAGGCGCCCACCTCGGAGGCCACGGCGCGGAAGGCCGGGAAGTCCAGCGTGCGGGGGTAGGCGCTGGCGCCCACCACGATCATCCGGGGGCGATGCTCCCGGGCCAGGCGCCACAGCGCGTCGAAATCCACCTGTTCGGTCTTCCGGTCCACCCCGTAGGGGACGACCCGGAAAAACCGGCCGGAGAAGTTGACGGGGCTGCCGTGGGTGAGGTGGCCGCCGTGCGAGAGGTTCAGGCCCAGGAGGGTATCGCCCGGCTGGAGGACCGCGAAGTACGCGGCCATGTTGGCCTGCGAGCCGGAGTGGGGCTGGACGTTCACGTGGTCCGCGCCGAAGAGGCGCTTGGCGCGTTCCATGGCCAGCGTCTCGGCGCGATCGACGAACTCGCAGCCCCCGTAGTATCGCTTGCCGGGATACCCTTCGGCGTACTTGTTGGTGAGGGGGGAGCCGGCCGCCTCCATGACGGCCTCGCTGACGAAGTTCTCGGACGCGATCAGCTCCAGCTTGGTGGCCTGGCGTTCGGTCTCGAGGCGGACGATCTCGGCGATGTCGGGGTCCACGTCGATGAGCCGCTTCACGCCGCCTCCTCGGGCCGCCCAAGCTGCCACGTCCCCTCCCGCGCGGGGACTCCCGCCGGCGCGCCCTCGTTTGGGAGGATACCCATTTGGTAGTAGGCCGTCAAGCCGAAAGGCCCGTGATGTTGTGGTCCTCCCGGCCGGGCCCCCTAATTGTGGCTCCCGCCTCGCCGGGCCGTCCCCCGACGAAAATCCGGGGACGGGGGGATGCCACGAGGACACCGGGCCAGGGGAGCGTCAGGCGGGAGCCGGGGGCCGGGAGGACGAGGACGGAGGGAAAGCCGGAGGTGCTGAAGCACCCCCTCATGGCCAGGCTGCTCAAAAAGGTCCAGATGCAAGGCGGCGCCCACCATTGCGGAATGCGGATTGCGGAATGCGGAATGGGAGGGCCGGTCCGCCGCAGCGCGATCGCTGCCGCAATGGCGGCGGCGGGGAATTGTCCGAGCGCGCCAACGCCGCACGCGCTGCCGGACAGGCTGCTCAAAAAGGTCCATATGCAAGGCGGCGCGCGAAGGGCCGAGTGAGGCGTACTCCGGGTACGCCGCAGCGAGTGCGCAAGCGCGCCAACGCCCCGCCCGCTGCCGCCAAGGCAGCGGGGAAAGATGTTGGGCCTTTTTCAGCAGCCCGCCCAGCAGCCGGTTTTCCGCAGGCTGCTCAAAAAGGTCCAGATGCAAGGCGGCGCGCGACGTGCCGAGTGAGGCGTACTCCGCGTACGCCGCAGCGAGCGCACAAGCGCGCCAACGCC
>DASPOZ010000108.1:0-18549 GCA_035625755.1 Candidatus Sulfotelmatobacter sp. | reverse complement strand
GCGATCTGACCTCGGCCCTGGAGGCCCAGGGCCGGATGGGCGAGGCGGTGGCCGTCCTTCACAGGCTGGAGGCGGTGCGGCCCGCCAGCGCCGAGGTGGCGCGGCGACTCGCCGAAGCCTACGCGACCCTCGGCGACCGGTCCGGAGCCACCCGGTACGCCGCTCGGGCCGAACGCCTGGCCCCCCAGGCTGCCTGGGGGCGGGGGGCCGCGCGATGACGCGCCGGCTCCGCCTCGCCTTCGCGGCCACGCTGCTGGTCGCGCTGCTGGGCGCCGTCGGCACGGCCCGTTGGCTCGAGGCGGGCGTGGGGATCGCGGGGCCCGACGAGGAGCTGGGCTATCTCCCGCCGCCCCGCCTGGCCCGCTCCCTGTCCTTCGGGTATGAAAACTTGGTGGCGGACCTCATGTGGATCCGGACCGTACAGTATTTCGGGAAGCATCTGGAAACCGATAGACGGTATCCGCGGCTCCCGGCGCTCCTTGACGTCACGGTGGGAGTAGACCCGCACTTCGCCGAAGCCTATCGGTATGGCGCCGAGTTCCTGTGGCTGGCCGGCTACACCAGGAGGACCGTACCGGCCCTCGAAGAAGGGTACCGGGAGAATCCCGAGCGTTGGGAGCTGCCCCACGACCTGGGACGGCTCTATTTTCTTCAGCTCGCCGATTACGCTCAGGCCCTCCGGTGGTGGGTGATCGCAGAGCGCCTCCCCGGTTCCCCGAGCTACCTGCCTCGCTTCATCGCCCGGCTCCAGGCCAAGGCGGGGAACATCGAAACGGCGCTGGAATTATGGGAGGCCATCGAGAACGATCCGAACACGCACGAACACTTCCGCGCCATCGCACGGCAAGAGATCGAACGGCTCCGCGCGCAGCTCGCGCAGGAGGGGCGACCGCGGTGAGCGACCTGCGATTCCGACCCTCCCCTGCCGGCGCGCCCGCCCCGGGCGGCTATGGGCCCGCCGCGGGCCCGGCGGTCCTCGCCCTCTTCGTGGTATCGGGCGCCGTGGGACTCATCTACGAGATCCTCTGGACGCGGGCCCTGGGGCTGATCTTCGGTCACACGGTCTTCGCCATCACCACGGTCCTGGCCGCCTTCATGCTGGGCCTGAGCCTGGGGAGCGCGGCCCTGGGCCGGTGGGCCCGCCGGGCCGGCCACCCGCTGCGCCTCTATGCCGCGCTGGAGGCGGGGATCGGCCTCTCGGCCCTGGCCGTGCCCCACCTGCTGGGCGCCGCCGCACAGATCAGCCTGCGCCTGGTGGCGGCGGACAGCCCGCCCCTGGCGGTGAGCGCCGCGCAGTTCCTCCTGGTGCTGCCCGTCCTGCTGCTCCCCACGGCCCTGATGGGTGGCACGCTCCCGGCCCTCATGCGCCTCAGCGGCGAGGGGGCCGAGCGGCTCGGCGTGCGGGCGGGGACGCTGTACGCCGCCAACACGCTGGGCGCGGTAGTGGGCGTGGGCGTGGCCGGCTTCGTCCTGCTTCCCGCGCTGGGCAACCGGGCCACCGGCATCCTGGCGGCAGCCGCGAACTTGGCGCTGGCGGGAGGGGCCTGGGCCCTGAGCCGGTCCGAGGCGGGGGCGGCGCCCCCGGGCCCGCCGGCACCGGCGCCGCTTGCGAGGGACTCGGATTTCGGTTCTCCTACCCGTGGGGCGGCCCTGCTCGCCCTGGCCGCCTCGGGCGCCATCGCCATGGTTTCCGAGACGGCGTGGGCGCGGGCCCTGAGCCTCGTGATCGGCAGCTCTACCTACGCGTTCACGGCCATGCTCCTGGCGTTCCTTCTGGGGATCGGCCTCGGCAGCGCGGCCTACGCCGCCCGGGCCCCCCGCCCCACCCTGGACCTGCTCGGGGGCATCCAGTTCGGCGCCGCGGTAGCCGGGGCCCTGGCCCTCCTCGCCTTCCGGCGGATGCCCGACCTGTTCCTCTGGGGCTTCGCCATCTCCGATGCCCCCGCTTTCGTTCAACCCCTGCAGATCGGCATAGCGATCCTCACCCTCCTCCCCGTCACCTGCGCCCTGGGGGCGGCCTTCCCGTGCGCGGTGGCCTTGGCGGCCCGCCCGCATGACCACGCGTCCGCGGCCGTGGGAACGCCTTACGCCGTCAACACCCTCGGGGCCATCACCGGGTCCGTGGTCGCCGGGTTCATCCTGGTCCCCACCCTCGGCGTGGAAGGAACGCTCCGGGCGGCCGTGGGCGGGAGCGCCGCCCTTGCCTTCGCCGTGGTGGCCTGGGACCGCTGCCGGGCCCAGGAAACCCCGGCGAATCCCGCGGGGCCCTGGCGCCGCTGGGGGGCGGCCGGTCTCGCCGCCGCCCTGGCCCTGGCCGCGGCGGCCCTGCCGGGGTGGGACCAGCGCATCCTCACCAGCGGGGTGGCGATCTACGGCAACACGTACCTGGCCACGGACGGCGGGTTCCGCTCGGCCCTGGCCGGGGAGCGGCTACTGTTCTACCGCGACGGCATCGGGGCCACCGTGAGTGTCCACGAGAACGCCCGCGGCCGCTTCCTGCGGATCAACGGGAAGACCGACGCCAGCGCCGGGGACATGGAGACCCAGCTCATGCTGGGCCACCTGCCCCTCCTCCTGCACCCGGACGCCCGGGACGTTCTGGTGATCGGCCTGGGAAGCGGGGTGACCGCCGGGGCGGTCCTCCGCCATCCGGTCCGCCACCTGGATGTGGTCGAGATCGAGCCGGCCGTGGCGGAGGCGGCGGCCCTCTTCGCGCGGGAGAACGGGGACGCCCTCGGCGACCCCCGGGCCCGCCTGTGGATCGCGGACGCGCGCCAGTTCCTCCTGGCCACCCCCGCCCGCTACGACGCCATCATCTCCGAGCCGTCGAACCCGTGGATCGGGGGAATCGCCACACTCTTCACCCGCGAATTCTTCTCCTTGGCCCGCTCGCGCCTCAAGCCCGGCGGGGTCATGGTCCAGTGGGTACACGGCTACGGGCTCGCGCCCGCGGACCTGCGCATGATCGTGCGGACCTTTGGGACGGCCTTTCCGTCCGCCACCCTGTGGGGGCCGACCGTGGCCGACTACCTGCTGGTGGGCTCCACGGAACCGTTGCGCCTGAATCTCACCGCCCTTGGCGCACGGGTCGCATCGGCGCCCGAGCTGCGCAGGGACCTCGAGGGGATCGGCCTCGGTTCCCCCGTATCGCTCCTGGCCGACTTCCTGCTGGGAGAAGCGGACCTGGCCCGCTACGCCGCGGGAGCATCCATCAACGCCGACGACCTGCTGCCTCTGGAATTCTCCGCCCCCCGCAGCCTCTACCGGGAAACAACGGCCGAGAACCGGCGTCAGATCCTGGCGGCCCGCCGGGCCGAGGCGCCGCCGTTTCAGGGCCCGCAGCCGGATCTCGCGGCGGCGCCCGTCCGGCACGCCATCGCGGCCGTGCTGTTGCGGCGCGGGCAATACGAGGAGGCGCTCCCGCATCTGGAGCGCGCCCTGGCCAACGATCCCAGCTATCTGCCGGCCCTCGTGGACCGGGGCAGGGCCCTCATCACGCTCGGGCGCAGCGCCGAGGCGCAGGCGGATCTCGCGGCGGCTCTGGAGCTCGACCCCCGTCAAGCCGAGGCGGCCTTCGCGCTGGGCACCCTCTACGCGGGGCGGGGCGATCCCCGGCGGGCGGCAGTCTTCTACGAGCGCGCGGTGGCCACGGCCCCGGGCGAGGCGCGCTACCGCGCCGGCCTGGCCCAGGCGCTCCTCGCACTCGGCCAATTCGAACGGGCCGAGTCGGAGTACCGCGCCGCCCTGGCCCTGACCCCCGCCGATCCGGCCTTGCGCAGGGGACTCGCCGTGGCTTCCCAGGGCATCCACCCAGGCCCGGCACCCAGATGATGGCTGCGAGGCCATGGACCCTCTAGCCGGAGGCCGCCACGGATCGGGTCTCGAGCGCACGTGCGCCGGACCCCGTGGGCGGGAGCCCGTTGTTCGGCGCGCGTCCTGCATCGCTCGGCGCATACTTCCGGAGATCCTTGGGCTGGTTTGTTTGGTGGCTATAGGCTACGGACAAACCATGCACTTCGACCTCGTGAGGGACGACCATCCTCTCTATATCACTAACCCGGTGCTTCGGCGTCCCCCTTCGTTGAAAGAGATCTTCGCCTCCCCGACGTCCTTGTCACTGCCCCACATGGCGGGGGCGGATCGGATGTACCGGCCGTTTCTCGCTCTGACCGTCATCGCCGATCGAACCATCTGGGGTGTGCATGCCGGTGGTTTCCACCTGACGAGCCTCCTGGTCCACTTGGCCGTGGTCATCCTCCTTTGGCGAATGGCGGGGCGAATCACCCGAAGCCGCGCCGCCGCGTTCGCCTCCGCAGCGATCTTCGCGGTGCATCCCTCCGCCGTGGAAGCGGTGGCGTTCCTCTCCGCCCGGATGGACCTGTTCGTGGCGCTCGGGGCGGCCACCACGTTTGTCCTGCTTCGGGGTTGCCTCGGTCGGTGGGGTCCCTGGCGGCTTCTGGGGGCCCTGCTGGCCTTCGCCTTCGCTCTCTTGTCGAAGGAAACTGCCCTGGCGATCCCCCCCCTCGTGACGTGGACCGCCTGGGTCTACCCGGCCTGGTTCGCCGAGACGGATCCCTCCCCGCGTCGGTCGGCCCTGGCGGCCCGGGTGATCCCGTTCTGGGCGCTCCTTGGATCGTATGTTGTCCTGCGAAACGCGGTCATCGGAGGCTTCAGCCCCCAGGCGATCCGCCTTGTGGATATGCCGGCCCAAATGCTCCGCGCCTTCGCGGCCACCGCGTACTACGGGGAGATGACACTGATCCCGTTGCCTACCGGCAAGTTCATCTCGCCAGAGTTGATCCGGCCGCCCACCGGCCCCGGGGATGCGCGCGTCTTAGCCGGCCTTGTCCTGGTGACGCTCCTGGGGGCGGGCCTACTCTGGCTGGCCCGCCACCACCCCCCCGAGGCGTTCGCCCTCGGCTGGTATGTGGCCGCCCTGGCCCCCGCGTCCAATATCCTTCCCATCTATGGAGAGGGGGCCGTGTACGTGACCGAGCGATCGCTGTATCCCGCCTTGGTGGGCTGGTGCCTGTTCCTGGGCATCGCCGGGCAACGCCTTTGCCTGACGGCAAGGGGCCCCCTCGTTACGTCCCGGGCCTTGCCGCGCATCCTGGCTGGCGCCGCGCTCGGGACGTTCACGGTGGTCACCGTTCTGAAGGTGGCAGCCTGGCGGGACAATGTGACGCTCTGGACCGCCGCCGCCATGTCCCATCCAGGGAACGCCACGATCCGCGGCATCGTTGTCACCGCCCTGGCGGGGGCGGCAGACCTGGAGAGGGCTCAGGCGGCCGCACAGGAGGCCGCGGCCGAATTCCCTGAAGATCCGGACGTCGCCTCTGCGGGCGCATGGGTGTCCGAATTACGCGGGGACCTTGGCCTGGCATTGGCCCAATACGAACGTTCCATCACCCTCGGGGCTCGGCAACCAGAAGTTTTCCGGCAAGCGGCCATGAGCGCGGCGGGTTTGAAGGAATGGGACCGGGCCGGCTACTGGTTTGCCCAGGCAGCGGACCGTTTTCCCGCTGAGGCTTGGCCCCTCGTCGGACTCGGGTGGTACCACCAGCGAGCGGGCCGGGCTGACCTGGCACGGACCTACTTCGAGGGGGCGGCGCGACGGGAACCCCGTTCCGGCAGGCGCCTCTGGATCCTGGGCCAGCTTCTTGCCGCTGAAGGGCGCCTCGAAGAGGCCGCGCGCGCGTACCAAGCTGCCCTCGCCCTCGACCCCGGGTTTGTCCCCGCCTCTCGAGAGCTGGCGCTCCTCTCCGAGCGGCACGGCCGAATCCCCGAAGCCATCGAGTATTGGCGGCGCATCGCCGCAATCTTGCCCGGAATTAACCGGACCGAAGCCGTGGAGCACCTCCGGCGCCTCGAAGCCTCCGCCCCCGGCCCGGCGGCGGGGAGGCCACGGTAGCGTGGGCGCAGTCATGGTGGCCGCGGGGGCGCTGGGCCTGATCGTCGGAAGCTTCCTCAACGTGTGCATCCACCGGCTCCCGCGGGGCGAGAGCGTGGTGGCGCCCCGCTCCCGGTGCCCGCACTGCGCCACCACCATCCGCGCGCTGGATAACGTCCCGGTCTTGAGCTACCTTGTGCTCGGGGGGCGATGCCGGGCCTGCGGGGCGGCCATCTCGCCCCGCTACCCGGTGGTGGAGGGTCTCACGGCCGTCTGCTTCGCCGCGGCCATGGGCGCCTTCGGGCCCACCCTCCGGGGCGTCCTGGCCGCGGCCTTCCTCGCCGGGCTCGTCCTCGTCGCCTTCGTGGACCTGGACCACATGATCATCCCCCTCGAGGTCACCCTGCCGGGGATCCCGCTGGGCCTCCTGGGCGCCCTCCTGGGGGCCGGCCCCTCCTTCCCCGATGCCCTCATCGGCTGCTTCGGAGGGGCGGGATTCCTGCATCTGGTCGGCGTGTACTCCGAGATGATCGTGAACTGGGGCGCCGAGAAGACGGAGGAGTGGAAGGAGGCGATGGGCCCCGGCGACGTCCACCTGGCGGCCCTGATCGGCGCGTTCCTCGGATGGCGCGGGCTCATCGTGGCCTTCCTCACGGCCACGGTCACCGGGTCGGCCGTCAGCCTCACCCTCATCGGGCTCCGCCGGCGCACGCGGCGGGACCACATCCCCTTCGGGCCCTACCTGGCGCTCGGTGCCGCCGTGGCGCTCTTCCTCGGCGAGGCCGCCGTCCGCTGGTACCTGGGGTTCCTCCGCCCGCGGGGATGATGCGATGCTCGGCCCCAGCCGGATCGACTACGGTTCCCAGATCCGCCTGTTCGCCCTCCTCCTGTTCCTCTTCCTGCTCACCCTCCTCCTGGGCAGTACCTACCTGTTCGGGCAGAGCCGGAATCGCCTGGAGCTGGAGATGGAGCGAGGGCTCCGGCTGGCCGCGCGCGCGGCGGCCGACCGCCTGGGGTCCGACGCCGCGTGGCGGGAGCGGACGGACCTCCAGGGCCTGGCCCCCGCCACCACGCTGGCCCTGGAAGGCCTGCGCGCGGAGGCCGGGCTCTCCCGGCTGGTGGTGTGGGACGCCGCCGGCCGCCGCCGGGCCTTCGGTCCGGGCGGCGTCCGGCTCCCGGATGGCATGGTGGGCCCCGCCCTGGGGGACGGCCGCCCCGTCCTCTCGGACTTCTTCCCGGGGGAGGAGGGGGGCTACCGGCGGGCCTTCACGCTGCCGCTGAAGGGCGACGGCGGGCGCGTGGTGGGCGCCGTGACGGCCGAGGTGCGGAGCGATTTCCTGGGCATGCTCCGCCGCATGCGCTGGGTGGTCCTGGGGAGCTACGGATTCGGTCTCGGCCTGGCCCTGATCTTCAGCGCGCTCTTCATCCGGTCCGTCCTGAAGCCCTATGCCACCCTGAGCTCGGCGGCCCGGGACTTCCGGCAGTTCCAGCCGGCGGCCTCGCCGGCGGCGGGCGGGGACATCGAATTCGTCACCCTGACCTTCCAGCAGATGATCGACGCCCTCAAGACGAAAGAGGAGGAGCTCTCACGCCTCTACGCCGCCGAGCGGGAGCGCACCCATCACCTGGAGCAGTACCAGGAGGACATCCTGGGAAGCATGACCTCCGGCGTGGTGAGCTGCCGCCCGGACGGGACCATCGCCGTGTTCAACAAGACCGCGCAGCACATCTTCGGCTACCGGGAGGACGAGGTGCTGGGGCGGACCACCGCGGAGGTCTTCGGCCCGGACTCCCCCCTCACGCGGATGGCCCGGGAGGGGCTGGAGCGGCAGCGCGCCCATTCGCGCCTCGAGTGCAGCGTCAAGCGGCGGGACGGGGCGCCCCGCTGGATCGGGCTCAACTCCTCCGTGCTGCGCGATCGGGCGGGGCAGGTCCTGGGCTTTACCATCCTCCTCACGGACCTGACGGAGATCGTGCTCCTGCGTCGCCAGGTGACGCTCAAGGAGAGCCTGGCCGCCCTGGGCGAGATGTCCGCCGGCATCGCCCACGAGTTTCGCAACTCCCTGGGCGCCATCCGGGGCTTCGCCCGCCTCCTGGAGAAGGGCCTGGGGGCGGAAACGGAGGGGGCGGGGCACGTGCGGGACATCCTGACGGAGATCGGGAGCCTGGAGGGGGTGCTGAAGGATTTCCTCGTCTTCGCGCGCCCGGTGTCCCTGCAGATCTCCGAGGTCACCCTGGGCGCCCTGGTCGAGGAGGCGGTGGCCAGTTGCCGCGAGGAGATCGAGCGGCCGGGCATCACCCTCGCCCGCCTCCTGCCGGCCGAGCCGGTGCAGGCCGCCCTGGACCCGGCCCAGGTGAAACAGGCCCTGGTGAACCTCATCCGCAACGCCTGCGAGGCGATGCCGGCCGGCGGCACCCTGACGGTGGGGGCCGGCCTCGCCCGCGCCGGCCCCGGGGAGGACGGGGACGAGGGGGGGGCCATGGAGGCCGAGGGAGGGCGCTGGTGGGCTGAGCTCCTGGTGGGGGACACGGGGCCGGGCATCCCCGAGGGGGACCGGGAGCGGATCTTCACGCCCTTCGTCACCACCAAGGACCAGGGGACCGGCCTGGGCCTGGCCCTGGCGCAGAAGACCGTGGTGGCCCACGGCGGGCGCATCGAGCTGGAGACTGCGGAGGGTGTGGGGAGCCTGTTCCGCGTGTTGCTCCCCCAGGGCGAGCGCCGCGCGGCGCCGCGGATCTGACCGCAGGACCCAACGGGGGGAACCAGATGCAGCGGATCCTGATCGTCGAGGACAAGGAGGGGGTGCGGCGGATGCTGCGGCAGACGCTGGAGGCGGCGGGCTACCCCGCGGCCGAGGCGGCCGACGGCGCCGAGGCGGTCCGACTGCTGGAGGAGAACCGATACGATGTGGTCATCACGGACCTGAAGCTCCCCAAGCGGGACGGCCTCCAGGTGCTCGCGGCGGCACGCGGCGCGGACCCCGACGCGCAGGTCATCGTGATGACCGCCTTCGGCGCCGTGGCCACCGCCGTGCAGGCCATGAAGGATGGCGCCCTGGACTACATCGAGAAGGATGCCGACTTCGCCGACCGGCTGGTGGTGCTGGTGGAGCGCGCCCTGGAGCGGCGGCGGCTCTCCACCGAGAACCTCGCGCTGCCGGAGGCCGCCCCCGGCATGCCCACCATCGTGGGCACCAGCCGGCCCATGAAGGACGCCCTGGCCCTGGCGGAAAAGGTGGCGCCCAGCGCGGCCTCGGTCCTCCTCCTGGGGGAGAGCGGCACGGGCAAGGAGCTCTTCGCCCGGAGCATCCACGGCCTGAGCCCGCGCCGCGACCGGCCGCTGGTGGCCATCAACTGCGCCGCCATCCCGGACACGCTCCTGGAGAACGAGCTCTTCGGCCACGAGCGGGGCGCCTTCACCGGCGCCTCGGGGCTCAAGCAGGGGAAGTTCGAGCTGGCCGATGGGGGCACCCTCTTCCTGGACGAGATCGGCGATCTCTCGCCGGCCGTCCAGGCCAAGCTCCTGCGGGTCCTCCAGGAGCACACCTTCGAGCGGGTGGGGGGGACCCGGGCCATCGAGGTGGACGTGCGCATCATCGCCGCCACCAATGTGGACCTGGCCCGGGCCGTGGCCGAGAAGCGGTTCCGGGAGGACCTCTACTTCCGCCTGAACGTCTTCCCCATCGCCATCCCGCCGCTGCGCGACCGGCCGGAGGACATCCCCGTCCTCGTCCAGTACTTCGTCTCCAAGTTCGCCCGGGAGATGCGCAAACGGGTGACCGGGGCCACCCCGGAGGCGCTCCGCGCCCTGCAGAGCTACGGGTGGCCCGGCAATGTCCGGGAGGTCGAGAACGCGGTGGAGCGGGCCGTGATCCTGGCCACGGGAGAACAGATCCAGGCGGCCGATCTGGCCCTGGGCCTCGGCCGGGCGGCGCGGGAGGAGCCCGAGCCGCTCCCGCTCACCGGGTCGCTCCACGAGGTGAGCCTGCGGGCCAGCCAGCGGGCCGAGCGGGAACTGATCCGCAGGGTCCTGCGGGAGTGCGGGGGGAACAAGACGCGCGCGGCCGAGGCGCTGCAGGTGAGCTACAAGACGCTCCTGACCAAGATCAAGGATTACGGCCTGCAGGAGGCGGACGATGAGACGCCCCCGCTCCGTTAAGCGCCTCCTCCTGGAGGGACTCACCGGCGTGGCGTTGTGTGCCGCGGTCGTAGCGGCCGTAGCCCTGGCGACGCGGGATCCGGGGGCGGCCGGCCCCTCCGCGCTCGCGGCCGCGGCCCAACCCAGCCCCGCCCCGCGGGCGCCCACGGTGGCCGAGGAGGCGGATCGCGTCGGCCAGGCGGCGGGGCGCCTGGCGGAAGACGAGGCGGCCCGGCGCTTCGCCAGGACCTTCGCCGTCACGCCCCAACAGGTGGCGGACCTGCGCGACCAGAAGCTCGGCTTCGGCGACGTGGCCGCCGCGCTGGCCGTGGCGCGGGTGACGCACAAGGGGCTGAACACGGTGGTCGCCCTCTGGGCCAACGAGCGCCTGGACTGGGACGATGTGGCGGCCCGCCTGGGCGCGCCGCGCAGGCAGGTGGTGCGGCAGCTCCGCCGCGCCCAGCGGGCGCTGGGCGGCCTGCCGGAAGGGTGAGGCGCCCGTGCGGGCCGTGGTCCAGCGGGTCCGGCGCGCCGCCGTGGAGGCGGAGGGCCGCCCCGTGGCGGCCATCGGCGCCGGGCTGGTGGCCCTGGTGGGTGTGGCCCGCGGTGACGGCCCGCGGCAGGCCAACTGGGTGGCCGAGAAGCTGGCCCACCTGCGGATCTTCCAGGGTCCCGCGGGGCAGCTGGATCGGTCCGTCCTGGAGGCGGGGGGGGCCGTTCTGGTGGTGTCCCAGTTCACGCTGCTGGGGGACGCGCGGAGGGGGCGGCGGCCGGACTTCGCGGCCGCGGCCCCCGCCCGGGCCGCCCGCCCCCTGGTGGACGCCGTCGTTGACAAACTGCGCCTTCTTGGAGTACAAACGTCGGCAGGCGTATTCCAGGCGCACATGGTGGTGTCCCTCGAAAACGACGGCCCGGTCACCCTGGTCCTGGATACCCCGGCGTCACCGCCGCTCTGATCGGCCCCGCGACAACCAGATGCGCGCCATGAACAATCCGAGCCTCGCGGCCCGCCCGCCCGAAGTCTTCGCCGCCCCCGCGCCCCGCGCGGGCGCCTGGGGGGACCGGCTCTGGGACGTGGCGCCGGCCCTCACCACGGCCGCCCTCCTGGCCATCTACCCGCTCCTCCGCTACTTCCCCAAGGACCCCTTCGCCGCCGAGGTCTTCCGCTTCGCCTTCATCACCTTCTGGATCGGGTCGCTGATCCTCAGCATGATCCGGGCCCTGAAGACGCGGGCCGCCGTCCTGGCCATGCTGGAGGAACGCTGGCTGGACCGGCTGGGCGCCGAGGGACGGGTCCCGGCCCACTACCTGATCCTGATGCCCCTCAAGGGGGAGACCAAGCGGCACATCCTCTACCAGACGCTGCGGGCCGTGGAGCGCCAGGAGTACCCCCGGGACCGGATCACGGTCATCCCCATCGTCGAGGCCGAGGACGCGGCCACCCGGGAGCGCATGGAGGAACTGCTGCCCTCCTTCGCCGGCCGGCTGGACGTGCGCCCCTTCGTCTACCCGGCGGTCCACCTGCGGGTGCGCTGCAAGGCCACCTCCGTCACCACGGCGGGGCGCTGGCTGCGGCCCCAGGTGGAGGCCGGGGCCTTCGGCGCGGCCGGGGTGCGGGTCCTGGTGGTGGACGCCGACACGATCCTGCACCCTCAAGACCTGGCGTGCCGCGAGTACCACCAGCAGGCGGCGGAGGCCCGCTGGCTGCCCCGCGGCTGCCGGGGCGTGGTACTCCAATCCCTCACCACGTACACGGCCAACTACTGGAAGGTCCCCATGCTGCCCCGGCTGCACAACACCGGCTTCGTGCTGTACCAGATGGGCCGGATGCAGGCGGGCGGGAATTACCTGATCCTGGGGCCGGGGATGAGCCTCCGCTACGAGGCCCTGGCGGCGATGGACTACTTCGAGCCCAACCGGCACAACGAGGACATGCAGTTCCGGTACAAGGTGGTGATGGAAGGCTACCGGGTGGTCCCGCTGCGCCTGCCGACCTGGGGGCAGGCGCCGCTGACGACCCGCGAGTCGTGGGGCCAGATCGCCCGCTGGGCCCGGGGCGCCGTGGACGCCAAATTCGTGGTGCGGCACCGGCGCATCTTCCCGGCCGGCTGGCTCCCGCTGGCCCGCACCAAGCCCTTCCTGGCCTTGCGCGCCCTGCTGGCCAACGCGGCCGCGCCGCTGATGGTGCTCCTGCCGGCCCAGCTCATTCTCATTTCGTGGCTGAGCCCCTGCGTGAAGGACCTGTGGCCGTTCCCCGTCTTCCTCTCGCCGGACGTCCTGGCCCTCAAGCTGGGGACGCGGTCGCTGTGCGTGAGCCCCATGGCCGCCTTCAACCTGCGCTTCCAGACCATCGTGCTCACCTCGTCCACGCTGCTGGGGATGCTGCTGGCCCCGCACCTGCTGCGGCCCATCATCTACGGCTCACCGCCGCGGCGCTGGCGGGGCGGGCGGCGGTTCCTGGAATGGTTCCGCCTGGTCTTCACCCCCCTCAACCTGCACAACTACTTCCTCATGGCCACGGCCCAGGTGTACACGCAGGCCCGCCTGGCCCTGGGCTTCAATATCACCCGAACGGACGTCACGCGGAAGTGAGGTCCCGCGCGGCCGCCGCGAGCCCCGCCGCCCCGGGGGCCGGCGCGCTCACCGTGGCGTTCTTCACCTGCAACTACCGGCCGCTGGTCAACGGGCTCAGCCTGGCCGTGGAGCGGCTGGCCGGCGGGCTCCGCGCCCGGGGCCACCGGGTGCTGGTCGTCGCCCCACGGTACCCCGGGGCGCGGGACGGCGAGCCGGACTGCCTGCGGCTGCCGAGCCTGCGGGTGCCCACGCACCACGCCTACGCGGTCCCGCTGCCCTGGCTCGCCGGCGGGCGGCGCGCCGTGGCCGCGGCCCGGCCCGCCATCGTCCACGCCCATCACCCTTTCCTGATGGGCCCCTACGCCGCGCGCGTGGCCCGCCGCCTGGGCGTCCCCCTCGTCTTCACGCACCACACCCTCTACGAGCACTACGGCCACTACGTGCCGGGGGCGCCCGTTTTGGCCGGGGCCATCGCCCGCCGGCGCGCGGCGCGCTTCGCCGGCCGCGCGGACCTGGTGGTGGCCCCCAGCCCGGGCCTGGCGCGGCGGCTGGCGGCGGAGGGTGTGCGGGCCCCCATCGTCACCATCCCCACGGGGGTCGTGCCGCCGGCCGCCGGCGGGGGGGAGCGGCGGGCCGCCCTGCGCCGCGACCTGCTGCGGAGGGCCGCCGGCCCCCTCTTGCTCGCCGTCGGCCGGCTGGCGCGCGAGAAGAACCTGGAGGCGCTGCTTCGCGCGTTCGCCCTGGCGGCGGCCGATGCGCCGGGCATGACGCTCTGCCTGGTGGGCGATGGCGACGAGCGGGCGCGCCTGGCGCGCCTCGCCGCGTCGCTGGGTGTGGCCGGGAGCGTACGGTTCGCCGGCCCGGTGCCTCCCGAGGCGGTGGGGGACTATTACGCCGCCGCGGACATCTTCGCCTTCCCCTCGGTCTCGGAGGCGCAGGGCCTCGTGGTGCTGGAGGCCCTGGCCCACGGCCTGCCGGTGTTGGCCGCCCGCTCCCCCGCCGTGGAGGACATTCTGGCGGACGGTGCCACGGCGCGCCTGGTGGAGCCCACCCCGGAGGGCCTGGCCGCGGGCCTGCGGGAGCTGATCGCATCCCCAGACCTGCGCGCGCGCCTCGGCCGCGCCGGGCGCGCCCTGGCCGCCGCCCATCCCTTCGACGCCTCCGTGGACCGCCACGTCCAGGCCTACCGGGAGTTGCTCCTTCCGGCACCGCCCCGCGCATGAGCCGGGGCGCCCCACCACTGTCCAAGCCGCCGCGGCGGCACCGCCTGGTGGAGGCCTGCCTGGAGCATCTGGCCGTGGAACGCGGCCTCGGCCGCGCCACCCTGGAGGCCTACGGCCGCGACCTGGACGCCTACGTCGCCTGCCTCGCCGGCGGCCGCCGCGACCCGCGCCGCGTGGACCCGGCCGACCTCACCCGCTATCTCCTCCAGGCGCGCACGGCCGGGCTCGGCCCTCGCTCCGTCGCCCGCGCCCTCTCCGCCATCCGCACCTTCCACAAGTTCCTCGTCGTGGACGAACAGGCCGACCGCGACCCCACCGCCCACCTGGAGGCGCCGCGGCCCATCCTGCGGCTGCCCGACACGCTCTCCCGACCCGAGGTGGAGTGCCTCCTGGCCGCGCCGCCGGCCGACACGCCGCGTGGCGTGCGCGACCGGACGTTGTTGGAGGTGCTCTACGCCGCCGGCCTCCGCATCTCCGAACTGGTGGGCCTGACGCTGGCCGACCTGAACCTTGCGGGGGGCTTCGTGCGCGTGCGGGGGAAGGGTTCCAAGGAGCGGCTGGTGCCCCTGGGGCGCGCGGCCATTGCGGCGGTGAAGGAGTACCTGGGGTCGGCCCGCCCCGCGCTCCTCCAGGGCCGGGCCGTGAAGGCGCTCTTCCCCGGCCGGGCCGGCCGCCCCCTCAGCCGCCAGGCCTTCTTCCTCGCCCTCAAGCGGTACGCCCGCCTGGCCGGCATCGCCCGACGGGTCTCCCCCCACGTCCTCCGCCACGCCTTCGCCACCCACCTGCTGGAGGGCGGGGCCGACCTGCGCTCCGTCCAGCTCCTCCTGGGCCACGCCGACATCGCCACCACCCAGATCTACACCCACGTCTCGCGCGCCCACCTCAAGGCCGTCTACCAAAAGTTCCACCCACGCGCGTAGGCCGGGCCCCCGGTCGTCGGGATGGGATACGCCGGGGGCGTGCGGGACCGGTTTCACGGCCGGCGCGCTGGTCGGGGGATCAGCCGGCTGGCCGACGGGGCGGGCGGATCCGCGGGGCAGGCACAACGCTCTGGCCAGGAGGGGCTGTCGGCAGACTGAGGAGATGGCGCGCCGGCGACGGAGTCCGGTTCAACTTCCGAAGCGGAACCACCGTCCGGCGCGCCGAATGCTTGCTGCTGTCTCGCTGGGGTCGCGGCCCGCTAGTGTCCTGAGTCTGAAGAACGTTGATTATCCGTACACGTACCCGTTCCCGACAGCACGCCGAAGACCCTGCACACCCGGCCGTAGCAACAAGCGTTGCCTGGGGCAGGCCCGGGCCACGGGAACGGGAACGATCCGTCCAGGGACTTCTGACTCAGGAGACTAGCCGATGCCGAGGGCCTTGGCGGCGCGCTTCACGTCGCGTTGCTTCACCCAGAGGATCACGCCGTAGCGGTCGGCGCCGGCGCAGACCGCGTCGGTGGCGGTGACGTTGATCTTGGCCCCGGCCAGCATGCCCAGCAGGTCCGCCACGGCCCCCGGCCGGTCGTCGCCCTGGACCAGGAACCCCTTCTTCGGGCCCACCAGCTTCCAGCGCTGCTGCTTGGCCACGGCCTTGAACGCCGCCGCATCGGCGGGGACGAAATCCAGTTGGGACCGCCGGCCCTTGGGGAACCCCGAGAAGGCCAGGAGGTTGACCCCCGCCTCCTTGAGCGCGGCCAGGGCCCGGGCGCCCTCCCCCGGCTTGTCCGGCGCCTCCGTGTAGAAGTAGTCCACCAGGCGGATGGTCTCTGCCATGGTCCCCTCCTGCCGTCCCAGGGTTGCGGAGACCCAAAGCCCCCGAACCTGACGGCGGTCTCCTCCTCCCAAAGCCCTTGCCGACGGCTTGGTTGGACCGGTATGTTCCGAAATGGAAGATGGCACGGCGGGGGGGCGCGGTCAAGGGGGAGCGCGTGGGTCAGGACCTCACGCTGAGGCGATGAACCTCCGGGCGGCGGGCCAAGCGCTCGGCCGGGGGGTCCGGCTCCGTTGCCCGCGCTGCGGGCGGGGGCCGCTCTTCCGGGGCCCCTTCAGGATGCTCCACAACTGCCCCGAGTGCCACCTGCGGTACGAGCGTGAGCAGGGTTACTTCGTGGGGGCGATCTATCTGAACTACGCCGCGACGGTGCTGGTGGCGCTGGTCGGGTATTTCCTCCTGGACGCTTACGCCGGGCTCGGGCTGGCATGGCAGGTGGCCCTCTGGGGAACGTTCTGCGTCCTCTTCCCCCTCTGGTCCTTTCGCTACAGCAAGGGCCTGTGGCTGGCCCTCGATCACACCCTCGATCCCGAACAGGACGGCAACGAGGCGGAACGGTAGCGGCTGGACGAGCGGCGGGCGGGTCTCGGCCGGTGGCGCGGCGTGGCTCGGGCGGGAAGGGGCCGGCCTGCGAACTTCAGGGACGGATCTGCGGGTCTTTGACGATCTGCTGGTGGAGGCGGCGTACGGCCTCGCCGTAGGTCCGGGCCCGGACCGTCGTGGCGGCGAACCCGGCGGCCCCCTTGAGGGCCACGGCCACCTCGCCGCTCGGTTGGGGCAGCGGCCCCTCGAAGGTTACGCGCCGCTTGGGCTGGGTCTGGTGCAGCACGTGGATGATCTCCACCTTGAGCTGCAGCAGGGCGAGGGCCTCCTTCAGTTCCTGCTGGATGGCGGCGCGCGCCGTCTCGTCCGTGGGCACGGCGGCGACCTGGTCCTCGTAGAGGCGGACGGTCTCGCGGCAGCCGGCCAGCGTCAGCCGCACGGGATAGTGGCCGGTGATGTCACCCCGGCCGATCAGCATCTCCACGTCGGGATCGAAGGCCGCCACCATCGCCTTGATGGCCCGCCGCCACTCGCCCGGGTCGGTTCCCAGCATCCTGCCCCCGCTTTCCCGTCGGCCGCCTGTCCGGCGCCGGCCCGCCGCCGCCCGGATGGACGCCGATCAGTCGCGCAGCTTCATGCAGACCACGGCCTCGGTCGCCTCGGGCACCTGCACGCCCAGGAGTTCCCGGGCCCCGCCGACTTCGCCCTCGAGCACGTAAACGGCCTGGAGATCCCCCCGGGCAACCCATTCGTGGCGGGCCGCATGCTCGCGCACCAGGGACCACACCCGCTCGACGGAGGGCGTGGCTCGCAGCTTGTCCACGTGGAAGAACGTGGGAACGGACGGGATGCCCGAACCCGGATCCGGCTCACGATAGTACCGCACGGCATATCGCATCCTGTGCTCCCCTCGGGCCGATCCTGCGTTCCCGGACGCCGCCCGGCGGCCAGTTCACGCGCGCCCGGCCGAGGTCAAACTCCGGCCCGCACATCTCCCCCGGCGCACCACCCCGGACCGCCCGCTCTGTAAAAACATGGTATGCTTCTTTGCGGCCCGCGTCAAAGGAATTCCCCTCGGACATGCGGGCCCCGTGCGGGCGCGCTTGACACGCGGACGATGGCGTCTTATACTTGGTTCCGGTTCTGACGGTTCCGGGCACCACGATGACGCCGCGAGGACCAGAGGTCCTCGGGCGTTTTTTTGTTTTCTGGCCCTCCCCGCGCCCCGGTGCCGGCGCCCCGGGCCACCAACGGCACGACCACGAAAGGACACCATGGAAACCGAAACCACCGCTACCTTCCCGGGCCTGGGGCTCTCGCCCGAGATCCTGCAGGACATCCGCGCCGCGGGCTACGCGGCCCCCACGCCGATCCAGGCCTTGGCCATCCCCCCCGCCCTCGAGGGTCGGGATGTGGTGGGCTGCGCGCAGACGGGCACGGGCAAGACCGCCGCCTTCGTGATCCCGCTGGTCGAGCGCCTGGCCGGGACCGCCGGCACCGGGGCCTTGATCCTGGCGCCCACGCGCGAGCTGGCGCTCCAGACCCAGGCGGCCGTGGACGTGCTGGGGCGGCGGCGGGCCGTCCGCGCCGTCACCATCATCGGCGGCCTGAGCATGGCACCCCAGACGCAGGCCCTGCGGACCCGCCCCGCCATCGTCGTGGCCACGCCCGGCCGCCTCCTGGATCACCTGGACCGGGGCACCGTGCGGCTGGAGGGTCTCCGGATCCTGGTCCTCGACGAGGCGGACCGGATGCTGGACATGGGCTTCGCACCCCAGATCGATCGCATCCTCGGCCGCCTCCCCCGGACGCGCCAGACCCTGCTCTTCTCCGCGACCATCCCGGAGGACGTGGCCGCCCTCACCCGCGCCCACCTGCGGAATCCCGCCCAGGTGACGGCGGGCCGCCGGGCCGCCCCCGTGGCCGGCGCCACGCAACGGATCTTCCTGGCCGGCCGGGAGGAGAAGACCTCCCTGCTCCTCCGGCTCCTCCGCCAGGAGGGCGGGCGCGTGCTGGTGTTCACCCGCACCAAGCACCGGGCCGATCGGGTGGCCCGCGCCGTGGGCGCGGCCGGCCACCGCGTGGAGCGCATCCACGGAAACCGCAGCCAGGCCCAGCGGCAGCATGCCCTGGCCGGATTCCGCAGCGGCGCCTACCGGGTGCTGGTGGCCACGGACATCGCCGCGCGCGGGATCGACGTCTCCGGCGTGGCCCACGTCGTCAACTACGACCTGCCCGGCACCTTCGAGGACTACGTCCACCGCATCGGCCGCACCGCACGGGCACAGGCCACGGGGCGTGCCTCGAGCTTCGTGGCCCCCGATGAGCGGGAACAGCTCCGGGCCATCGAGCGGATGCTCGGGGCCCCCGTCCCCCGCGCCGCAGCGCCCTGACAGGCTGCTGAAAAGGGCCCATCTGCTGCGTTG
>DASPOZ010000107.1:0-10686 GCA_035625755.1 Candidatus Sulfotelmatobacter sp. | reverse complement strand
GGGGAGGGACGGGAAGCCTCGAATTGACAGCCCGGAACTGATGGCTGGTCCCTTTCCCATCCGCCCTCCGACCCCCGACCCCCTGGCCCCGGCGCGGCCCGCGCGGGGCCGCGCGTGAGCCTCCAGGCCCTGCTGGCGGCGCTCATCTGGGGGGCGTCGTTCCCGCTGGCCAAGATCGTCCTCCGCGACGTGGGGCCGCTCACGTACCTGGTGCTCCGGCACGTGGTGGGGGGCGGGCTCCTCCTGGCCATCGCCGCATCCATCGGCGCGGGGCGCGTGCGCCGGGCCGACTTCTGGGCGTTCGCCCGCCTCGGCGTGATCCTGATCGGCTTCCACCAGGGCGTCCAGTCCTTCGGGCTGGCCCGCACCACGGCCACCAACAGCGGCTGGCTCATGGCCGCCGCCCCTCTCTTCATCGCCCTCCTGGCCCGGCTCGCGCTGGGCGAACGCCTCCGCCGGCGGCAGTGGGCCGGCATGGCCTGCGGCCTCTTGGGCAGCTTCGCCGTGGTCACGCAGGGGAAGCTGGAGGTCGCGGCCATCCTTTCGTCGGGCGGCGTGGGCGACCTGCTGGTGCTGGAGAGCGCCGCGGCCTGGGCCGCGTTCTCGGTGACCGGGAAAGGGCTCCTGGCGCGCTATCCGCCCATCGCCATTCCGGCGTACGCGATGGCGGGCGGGCTGGTGCTGGCGCTGCCCATCTGGCTGGCCGCCGGCGGGGCGGCCGACCTCCCGCGCCTCGGTGCGACCGGGTGGGTGGCCATCACCTTCCTGGGCGCGTGCGGCACGGCCCTGGCGTACGTCCTCTGGTATCGCGCCATGCAGACGCGGGCGGCCGGCGTGGTGGGGGCCTACATGTTCCTGCAGCCCCTGGAGGCCACGGTGCTGGGCCGCCTGATGCTGGGCGAGGCGCTGACGGCGGCGACCATCGCCGGTGGGCTGATGATCCTGGGCGGGGTCTATTTGGTGGCGTGGCCGTCGGGGGTCGGGGCGGGCAGGCCGGGCGGCGCCAAGGGAAGGACATGACCCAAGGGAGAAGGGCGCGCGATCCGTGGGCGCGTGTGGACGAGCTGCCGGACCCGGCGCGAATGGTGGGGATGCTGGAGGACCGGGCGGCCCATCCGGACCAGGCGGAGATGCGCCGGCGGTTCTGGGAGTGGGTAGGGGTTCGCCCCGGCGAAACGGTCCTGGACGTGGGGTGCGGCACGGGGGTGTGGGCCCGGGAGGCCGCGGCCATGGTGGGCGCCGGCGGGCGGGTGCTGGGGGTGGATCCGTCGCGGGTCCTGGTTGAGGCGGCGCGCCGCCTGGCCCGCGAGCGGGGCGCGCCGCCCCACCCGGCCTTCCAGGTGGCCGAGGGGGCGGCGCTGCCGTTCCCCGGCGAGCGCTGGGACCTGGTGCTGGCCGCCACACTCTTTACCCACCTGGAGCGCCAGGCGGATGTCATGGGGGAGATGTCGCGGGTGGCGCGCCGGGGTGGTCGCGTCGCCGTTTTCGATCAGGACCTGGAGACGTTCGTCGTGAACCATTCGAATCGCGATCTGACGCGCAGGCTCATGAACCTGCACTGCGACGGCCGGGCCGACGGGTGGAGCGGGCGCAGGGTGCTCGGCCTCATGCGGCAGGCGGGGCTGGCCCGGGTGCGCTGCCTGCCCCTGGCCTGGGCCGATTCTGAGTACGGTCCGTACATGCGCTACAGCCTGCACGGTCGGGCCGCCTTCGCCGTGGAGCGTGGCGCCGCCACCGAGGCCGAGGCCAAGGCCTGGCTGGACGAGCTGGAGGACCGGATGCGGGACGGCACCTTCTTCGGCGGCCTCACCTACTACGGCTTCGTGGGGACCAAATGAACGGTCCGCCGGCCTCCCGCGCCCTGCGGCGTGCCGGCTGCCTCGCGGCGGCGGCACTCTTCGCCGTGGTCGCGCTGCCGGCGTCCGGCGGGGAGTACCGGCGGGCGGCGCCGGGCTACCGCTACGCGTTTCCGCGGGACCACGGGGCGCATCCCGACTTCCGCACCGAGTGGTGGTACTACACCGGCCACCTGGCCGCGGAGGACGGCCGGCGGTTCGGCTATCAGCTCACCTTCTTTCGCAGCGGCGTGGAGCAGCGGGGGGCCAACCCCTCCAGGTGGGCGGCGCGCAACCTGTACCTGGCGCACTTCGCCGTGTCCGACGTGAAGAAGGGGAAGCTTCACCTGGGCGAGCGCCTGGGCCGCGAGGGCCTGGGCGAGGCCGGGGCGGATGCCGCGGGCCTCGAAGTGCGGATCGGCGACTGGGAGGCCGTGGGGGAGGGGACGGGGCAGCGCCTGCGGGCCCGCGAGGGCGCCTTCGCCATCGAACTGCGTCTGGAGCTGGTGAAGCCCCCCGTCATCAACGGCGAGAACGGGATCAGCCAGAAGGCGGAGGGCGCCGGGTACGCCTCGCACTACTACTCCATCACACGCCTGAAGACCGCCGGGACCTTGACGGCGGACGGCCGCTCGCTCATGGTCACCGGCCAGAGCTGGATGGACCACGAATTCGGGTCCAGCCAGCTCCGCGAATACCAGGTGGGCTGGGACTGGTTCAGCCTCCAGCTCGACAATCAGGCGGAGCTGATGCTGTACCAGTTGCGCCACCGCGACGGGAAGACCGACCCGTACTCCAGCGGCACCCTGGTGCACCCGGACGGCCGCGCCGAGCACCTGCGACGGGAGGACTTCGCCATCGAGGTGCTGGAGGCATGGAAGAGCCCGCACTCCGGGGGGGCCTATCCCATGCGCTGGCGGGTGCGCGTGCCGAAGGCCGGGATCGACGTGACGGTCACCCCCGCCTTCCCGGACCAGGAACTGGTGACCGCCAAGAGCACCCGCGTGACCTACTGGGAGGGGACATCGCGCGTGGAGGGGACCATGGCCGGCAGGCCGGTGCGCGGGGACGCCTACGTGGAGATGACCGGTTACGCGCACCCGTTCCAGAAGCGGATCTGAGACCCTCATGGGCCATCTCGGCGCAAAGGAGAGACCTCGATGAAGAAGCGCATCATCCTGTCCGTCGCCGCGCTCGCCACCGCCTTCGCCTTGGGCGCGGGAACGGTAGCCCTGACTGCCGAGCCTCACCCGCAGATACACGCCGCCATCCGCGCATTGCGGAGCGCCGCGGGACACCTCGAACGCGCCGCCCACGACTATGGCGGTCACCGCACCAAGGCCCTGGAGCTGGTCCGCGGCGCCGAGGCGGAGCTGCAGCAGGCGCTGGCCTACGCCGGGGCGCCGCGGTAGGACTCGTGCCCTGCTTCGGAGGCTCATCGGACGATCTTCGTTCGCCCTGAGCCTCTCGAACCCGGCGTCGTACGGATCGGCGTCCTGGCGGCGGCGGGCCGGGCCGTCGCCATCGGACCGTTTTGAGCAGCCTGAGCAAGAGCGAGTTCTTCAGCAATCTGCCGGACCGGACGGCGAAGGGAAACGCCGGGACGGGCTTCGCGCCCGGCTGAAGCCGGCCGGGAGCCGAGGGCCAAGGGAGCCGCATGTCGGAGACCGATCCACGCGAGTTGCAGCAGGTGGCGTTGGGGCGCGTCCCGGCGGACCTGGTGGTGAAGGGCGGCACGCTGCTCAGCGTGTACACCAACGAGTGGCTCGAAGGCTGGGGGATCGCCGTGAAGGGCGACCGGATCGCCGCCGTTGCCCACGACCTGGACTACGCCATCGGCCCCCGGACAGCCGTGGTGGATGCCACGGGGCGGTACCTGATCCCCGGCCTCATCGATGCCCACTACCACCAGGACGTGATCACCGGCGTGGCCGAGTTCGCCCGCGCCGCGGTGCCCCGGGGCTGTACGGCGGCCGTCGGCGAGGTCACCAACACGGCCAACGTGGGCGGCTACCCGGGCCTCTGCGCCTTCATGGAAGGCATGGAGGCGCTGCCGTTCCGCTGTTACGCCGTGGCGCCCATGATCTCGTTTCTGTGCTCGGACCGGGGGGACGGGCGGCCCATGGTCTCCGCCGTAGAAGTGGAGGAGTTTCTGGGCCACCCGCGGGTGCTGGGCCTGGGCGAGATCTACTGGCACCGGGCCGTGGAGCCATCGGAGGACCTGGCGCGGCTCGTGGCGGCGGCGCGGCGGGCCGGCAAGGCGGTGGACGGGCATTCGGCCGGCGCCCGCGGCCAGAAACTTCAGGCCTTCGCCGCGCTGGGCGTCACGTCCTGCCACGAGCCCATCACGGATGTTGAGGTGATGGAGCGCCTGCGCCTCGGGCTGGACACCATGGTGCGTGAAGGCGCCGTGCGGCAGGACCTGGACGCCATCAAGCCCCTGATCGACAAGGGGCTCGACCTCCGGCGGATCTGCCTCATCACGGATAGCCCCTGGCCGGACGTGCTGGTGCGCCAGGGGCACCTGGATCACCTCTACCGGCGGGCCGTGGGCCTGGGGATGGCGCCGGAGAGCGCCCTGCGCGCCCTCACGCTGCACCCGGCCGAGCATTTCGGCCTGGATCGGGACCTGGGCGGCCTGGCCCCCGGCCGCTTCGCCGACTTCTGCGTGGCCACCGACCTGCGCTCCCTCGCCTGCGAGCGCGTGTACTGCGGCGGCCGACTGGTGGCGCAGGAGGGGAAGCTGACGGCGCCGGCGGAGCCCAACGCCCGCCTGCGCCGGGTCCTGCCGCCCATCGTGCTGCCGAAGCGGATGGGGCCGGCGGATTTCGCCATCCCCGCCCCCGGGGGCCGGTCGGCCACGGTCCGGGTGGCCGAGTGGGTGCTCACCATCGTGAACCGCGAGGTGCACGAAGAGCTGCCCGTGCGGCACGGCGTCCTGGTGGTGGACCCGGCGGCCGGGTACTGCAAGGCGGCCGCGCTGGACCGGTACGGCCAGGGGCGGAAGACGGTGGGCGTGGCGAAGGGCTTCCGCCTGAGGCGGGGCGCCTTCGGCGTGAGCTACTCGTTCGATTGCGCCAACGTGGTGGCCATCGGCGCGGACGAAGCGGACATGGCCCTGGTAATGAACCGGATGGCCGAGCTGGGCGGGGGGCTCGTCGTGGCCGATGGCGGGCGGATCGTTGCAGAGCTGCCTCTGGAGGTGGGCGGGATCGTTTCGGAGGCGCCCATGGGCCAACTGGCGAGGGGCATCATGGCGGTGCAGGACGCCATCCATGCCCTGGGCTGCCCCTTGCCCAACCCCATCGTGGCCGGATCCACGCTCACGTTCACCGCGGTGCCATCCCTGCGCATCCGCGAGCGCGGCCTCGTGCAGGTGCGCACCGGCCAATCGGTCGGCCTCTTCGTCGGGCCCGGTGAGGCCGCCGACTGACGTCTTGATGCCGGATGCGCCGATGCATCGTTCCCGTTCCCGAACCCGTTCCCGTTCCCGGCGGTTGGTCGGATGCGCGAGGCCGGGGCGAGGATGATTGAAAATCTCGAGGAAGAGGCGGGCACGGGAACGGGTACGGGAACGGGAACGGATGGGAGAAGTGAAGCGGGTCTTGGAAGCATGGTGCGGGTGACCGCAGGCATCCTCCGCGACGGGGGCAGGGTGCTGGTGTGCCAGCGCCGCAGGGGCGGCGCCTTCGAGCTGCAGTGGGAGTTTCCCGGGGGGAAGATGGAGGACGGCGAGGACGCGCGCGACTGCCTGGCCCGCGAACTGCGCGAGGAGCTGGGGATCGAGGCCACCATCGGCCCCGAGGTGTACCGCACGTCGCACCGCTATCCCAACGGGTTCGCCGTGGAGCTGTTCTTCTTTCGCGTGGAAGGCTTCCGCGGCGCGCCGGAGAACCGGGCCTTCGAGGCCATCCGCTGGGCCGCGCCGGCCGAGCTGGCAGGCCTCGACTTCCTGGAGGCGGACCGCGCGCTGGTCGCGCTCCTGGCCGAGGGGCGGCTGTGAGGGCGCGCCGTCCCCGGGTGCCGCGGGGGCGCGCCTTCGCCGCCCGCCTGATCCGCTGGTTCGAGGGGAATGCCCGGGACCTGCCGTGGCGGCGCACCCGCGATCCGTACAAGATCCTGGTGTCCGAGGTCATGCTCCAGCAGACGCAGGTGGACCGGGTGAAACAGTATTACGGCCGGTTCCTGCGCCGGTACCCCACCGTGGAGGACCTGGCCGAGGCGCCGCGGGCCGGCGTGATGGAGGAGTGGGCGGGCCTCGGCTACTACAACCGGGCCCGCAACCTGCACAAGGCGGCCAGGCAGATCGTCCGCCGCCACGGCGGCCGGTTCCCCCGCTCCGTGGAGGCGGCGCGCGCCCTGCCGGGCGTGGGCGGCTACACGGCGGGCGCCGTGCTCTCGTTCGCGTTCAACGAGCCGGCCCCCGTGCTGGATACCAACGTGCGGCGCGTCCTGGCCCGCGCCTTCCTGGGCCGCCCGCCGCGCCGGGACGCCGCCGAGGACCGGCGCCTGGCGGACCTGAACCTGGCCCTGATCCCCGAGGGGAAGGTCTGGGAGTTCAACCAGGCGGCGATGGAGCTGGGCGCCGTGGTCTGCACCGCGCGCAACCCGAGCTGCCCGTCCTGCGTGGTGGGGGAGCTGTGCCGCTTTTACGCGCGGCTCCAGGCCCGGCGCGACGGCGGCGGCCGGGCCGGGGCGCGGATCGCGCGCGACGTCCGCGCCCGCCGCGAGAAAGCCTGATGCGGAGGCTGGAGGGCCGCATCGTCGTCCATACCTACCGCCACGCCGAGGTGCGTCCGATCCTGGAGGGCGCCTGGCCGGACCTCCCGGTGGATTACGGGTACGGCCCCGAGTTCTTCGCCGGGGTCATCGCCGAGGCGGAGGTCCTCTACGCGTACCGGTTCTCCCACGAGCTGCTGGCGCGGGCCCGGCGTCTCCGCTGGATCCAGACCAGCGGGGCCGGGGCGGACCACATGATGCCCTTCGAGGACCTCCCTCCCGGGGTCCTGGTGACCAACGCGGCGGGGATCAACGCGGACATGATGGCGGACTTCGCCATCGCCCTCGTCCTCTCCCTCCAGTTGAACCTGAGGTTCTACGCGGACCGGCAGCGCGATGGGCAGTGGAAGCGCGTGCTGGCCGATCCGCTCACGGGGAGGACCGTGGCCGTGATCGGCCTGGGGAGGATCGGGCGGGGGGTGGCGCGGCGGGCCAAGGCCATGGGGGTGCGGGTGGTGGGCGTACGCCGGTCGGCTGCGCCGGTGCCGGACGTGGACGTGGTGTACCCACCCGGGGAGCTGCACCGTGCGCTGGCCGAGGCGGACTACGTGGTGCTCACGGTCCCGCTCACGCCCGCCACCGCGCGCCTGATGGACGCCAAGGCGTTTGGCGCCATGCGGCCCTCGGCGTACCTTGTGAACGTCTCCCGCGGCGGGGTGGTGGATGAAGCGGCGCTGGCGGAGGCGCTGCGCTCCCGGCGGATCGCCGGCGCCGCCCTCGACGTGTTCGAGAAGGAGCCGCTCCCGGCCGAGAGCCCCCTCTGGGGATTGGACAACGTGATCGTCACCCCGCACGTCGGGGGCGACATGAAGGACTTCAGCGCGCGGTCCGCGCGCCTCTTCTGCGAGAACCTGGGCCGCTACCTGCGCGGCGAGGCGCTCCTGAGCGTGGTGGACCTGGCCCGCGGCTACTAGCAGGCTGCTGAAAAGGGTCCATCTGCTGCGTTGGCGCGCTCGCGCACTCCCTGCGGCGTACCCGGCGTACGCCTCAGTCGGCGCCTCGCGCGCCGCCTTGCACCTGGGCCCTTTTGAGCAGCCTGCGCGAAAGTGCGCTTGTCAGCGTCCCAGTAAGGGCGAGGGGGGAAGGATGGCGGAAGAGCCGGAGCGGGCGAAGCAGGGGGAAGAGAGCGGCGTGATCTATGTGAAGCCCGAGGAGAATCCGTGCCCGCAGTGCGGCGGGCCCATGGTGTGGGTCTCCGGCGGACCCCGGTGCATGCACTGCGGCTTCAAGGAATCCTGCTGTTTCTAGCAGGCTGCTGAAAAGGGCCCATCTGCGGCGTTGGCCCGCTCGCGCACTCCCTGCGGCGTACCCGGCGTACGCCTCAGTCGGCGCATCGCGCGCCGCCTTGCACCTGGGCCCTTTTGAGCAGCCTGCGGTTTCTGAACCGCCTCCCATCATCCGAGAACAGGAGAGAATGGATCTCACGCCGGTGACACTCCCGGGGAGGTACGTGACCCTGGAGCCACTGGAGGAGGGGCATGCGCCGGACCTCTTCGAGGTCATGCGGGACGCGGAGGTGTGCCGCTATCTCCCGTGGGACGTGCCGGCAACGATCGAGGACACGTTGGAGATCATCCGGGAGGCGAAAGATCTGATGGCGCGGCGGCAGTCCATCGTCTTCGCCCAGATATGGAACGCCACGGGGCGCACCATCGGCTCCACGCGCCTCTTGGACGTGCGACCCCGGGACCGCCACGTGGAGATCGGCGCGACTTTTCTGGCGCAGCCGTACTGGCGTACCGCCGCCAACACGGAGTCCAAATACCTCTTCCTCTCCCACTGCTTCGAGGCCCTGGGCTGCGTGCGCGTGGCGCTGAAGACGGACGGGCGCAACGTCCGGTCGCAGGAGGCCATCGCCCGGCTGGGGGCGGTGCGGGAGGGCACGCTCCGCAAGCACATGAACGTGAAAGGCCACCAGCGCGATACCGTATATTTCTCCATCCTGGACAACGAGTGGCCCGCCGTGAAGGCCCGCCTCGCCGCCCGCCTCGCAGGCTGCTGAAAAGGGTCCATCTGCTGCGTTGGCGCGCTCGCGTACTCCCTGCGGCGTACCCGGCGTACGCCTCAGTCGGCGCCTCGCGCGCCGCCTTGCACCTGGGCCCTTTTGAGCAGCCTGCGGGAAACGCGTTTTTCAGCAACCGTCTTGGGCTCCCGGCGCCCGCTGGCGAACGCTGAGACCAGTTCCCACATATCGGCCCGGTGCTGGTCGTTCTGGCGGCCGACGATTCGTTGGAGACGAGCGCCCGATCCCGATGGGCGGGCTTTCGAGGAGGGATCGGCGCGGCAGGGGCGCTACTTCCCGGTGGGGCGGGAAGCCAGGGGGGTGGCCTCGTCGTAGCGGCGGGGGCCGGGGGGCAGGAGCGAGGTGTCCACGGGGCCGTCGCTGAAGGCCGGGCCGTCGGGCGTCCAGGTGGCCTTGGAGGTCTTCAGCCAGCGCGCGTCGTCTCGCTGGGGGAGATCGGGCTTGAAGTGGGCGCCGCGGCTCTCGTCCCGCCGCAGGGCGCCGCGGCAGACCACCAGGCTGAGTTCCAGCATGTTCCAGAGCTGGCGGGCGAAGGAGACGGCCTGGGGACCCCAGGGGTTCCCCCCGTTCAGGTCGAGCTTGCGGTAGCGATCCTTCAGTTCCAGGATCCTCGTGTCGGCTTCGCGCAGGGCGGCGTTGTGGCGGGCGAGGCCGACCTTCTCATCCATCAGCGCGGTCAGTTCGTGGTGCAGGGCGTACGGGTTCTCCTGGCCGCGGGAAGCTCGCACGGCCGCGTTCAGCTCCTCCTGGCGGCGCACCTCGGCATCCGCCAGGTGCTGCCAGTCCTTCCCCGCATCGGCCACGCCCCCCGCGTACGCCGGGGCCGTGCGCCCCACCACCGTGCCGGCGTGGAGGCAGGCCAGCAGGGCGTTGGCGCCCAGGCGGTTGGCGCCGTGGTACTGGTGCTCGCACTCGCCCGCGGCGAACAGCCCCGGGATGCTGCCCGCCTGGTCGCCATCCACCCAGAGGCCGCCCATGGTGTAGTGGACCGCCGGAAACACCTTCATGGGCACCGCCGTGGGGTCTTCGCCCATGAACTTCTGGTAGGTCTCCAGGATGGCGCCGAACAGCTCACGGAGCCCCTGCTTCGGCAGGTGGCGAATGTCCAGGTATACGTAATCCTGCCCGTCCACTCCCAGGCCCAGCTCCCGCACCACCTTGTAGATGGCGCGGCTGGCCACGTCCCGCGGCACCACATTGCCGAAGGCGGGATACCACTCCTCCAGGAAGTACCACGGCTTACCGTCCTTGTAGGTCCAGAGGCGGGCGCCGCCGCCCCGCAGTGATTCGGACATGAGGCGGCCCTTGTCCACCCCCGGGATGGCGGTGGGGTGCCACTGGACGAACTCCCCGTTGCCCAGCACGGCCCCCTGCTGGTAGCAGGCGCTCACGGCGGAGCCGTTGCAGATCTGGGACGTGGTGGTGCGGGCGTAGAGGGCGCCGTAGCCGCCGGTGGCCAGCACCACGGCGTCGGCCGGGAAGGCCCGCACCGTCCCGTCGCGCAGGTGCATGGCGGTGATGCCGCGGCAGCGGCCCTCGGCGTCCCGCACCAGCGAGAGGAAGTCCCACCCCTCGAAGGAGCGGGCCGTCCCCTCCGCCAGGAGGCGGCGCACCTGCTCGTCCAGCGCGTAGAGGAGCTGCTGGCCCGTGGTGCCGCCGGCGTAGACGCCCCGACGGAAGCGCGTGCCGCCGCCCCGCTTCTGCACGTCCAGCCGGCCCTCGGGCGTGCGGTTGAAGGGGACGCCCATCCGATCCATCAGGTAGATCAGGTCGGGCCCGGCCTCGCACATGCCAAGGGCGGGCGGCTGGTCCGCCAGGAAGTCGCCGCCGATGATGGTCTCGCAGAAGTGGTTCCACGGGGAGTCGCCCTCGCCGTGGGTGTTCAGGGCGGCGTTGATGCCCCCCTGGGCGCACACGGTGTGGGAGCGGCGGAAGGGGACCAGCGAGACCAGGTCCAGCGTGGCGCCGGATTCCGCCGCCTTCACGGCCGCCATGAGGCCGGCCAGGCCGCCGCCCACGATGGCGATCCTCGGCTTGCGCGCGCTCATG
>DASPOZ010000106.1:0-6246 GCA_035625755.1 Candidatus Sulfotelmatobacter sp. | reverse complement strand
GTAGTTTTACCTTGTCCATCTAGCCCCATGCCTGGGGCTACTCCAAGAATCCCGATCGATTGGAACACGCCCGGAGTTGGTTGCGGGTCATCCTCCATGCATCCTGCTCCTGGCGGGCCGTTGAAGGTCTGGCCCGGCAGAATACCATTGTGCAAATGCGCAGAGGACATCCATGCGTGGCGGCCGACCAAACGAGCGAGGACAGTACGCTCACTGAGGTCGGCTTGACACGGCGCGGCGAATCCTGCTAGTTTAAGGCACTTTCCGGCGCCGGAACGCCCTCCGGATCCCCCCTTCGGGGGATTTTTTTTCGCGGCCGGCCTGGAAGAAGCCATGGACTACAAGGCCACGCTGAACCTCCCCCGGACGGACTTTCCCATGAAGGCGAACCTGCGCGAGCTGGAGCCGCGCCTGCTCCGCCGCTGGGAGGAGATGGGCGCCTACGCCCGGCTCCGCGCCGCCCGCAAAGGCAAGCCGCGCTGGATCCTGCACGACGGTCCCCCCTACGCCAACGGGCAGATCCACATCGGCCACGCCCTGAACAAGATCCTGAAGGACTTCGTGGTGAAGTCCCGCTCCATGCTGGGGTACGACGCGGTGTACGTGCCCGGCTGGGACTGCCACGGGCTGCCCATCGAGCACAAGGTGGACGAGGAGCTGCAGGGCCGGGCGGCCGAGATCCCCATCCCCGAGAAGCGGCGCCTGTGCCGGGCCTACGCCGAGAAGTGGATCGACATCCAGCGGGCCGACTTCAAGCGCCTGGGCGTCCTGGGCGACTGGGAGAACCCGTACCGCACCATGGATTACGAGTACGAGGCGACCATCGTGCGCGAGCTGGGGCGTTTCGTGGGCACCGGCGGCGTGTACAAGGGCAAGAAGCCGGTGCACTGGTGCGCCAACTGCCGCACGGCCCTGGCCGAGGCCGAGGTGGAATACAACGACCACACCTCGCCCTCGGTGTGGGTCACCTTCCCCCTGGCCAGCGACCCGGCCCGCCTCCACCCGGCGCTGGCCGGCCGCAAGGTGGCCGCCCTCGTCTGGACCACCACCCCCTGGACCCTGCCGGCCAACCTCGCCATCGCCTTCCATCCGGATTACGATTACGTGGCGGTCCAGGTGGGGGACGAGGCGCTGCTGGTGGCCGAGAAGCTGCTGCGCCCCACGCTGGACCAGGCGGGCATCCGCGAGGCGCCCGTCCTCGCCACGTTCAAGGGGAGGGCGGCCGAAGGCGCCGTGTTCCGCCATCCCTGGATCGATCGGGAGTCCAAGGGCGTGCTGGCCACCTACGTCACGCTGGAACAGGGCACGGGCCTGGTGCACACCGCCCCCGGCCACGGCCGCGAGGACTACGAGACGGGCCTGGCCTACGGCCTGGACATCTACAACCCCGTGGACGACGACGGGCGCTTCGCCCCCGACGTGGCGCACTTCGCGGGCCTGAGCGTGTGGGACGCGAACCCCAAGATCGTGGAGCGCCTGCGGGCCGCGGGCCGGCTCTTCGCCCGGTCCACCATCCGGCACGATTATCCCCACTGCTGGCGGTGCAAGAACCCCACCATCTTCCGCGCCACCAGCCAGTGGTTCATCTCCATGGAGAAGAACGACCTGCGCCGGCGGGCCCTGGACGAGATCGAAGGGGTGGAGTGGGTACCCCCCTGGGGCAAGGAGCGCATCGCCAACATGATCGCCAACCGGCCGGACTGGTGCATCTCGCGCCAGCGGGCCTGGGGCGTGCCCATCGCCGTCTTCCGGTGCGCCCGGTGCGGGGAACACCTGGCCGAGGAACGCCTCATCCTCCACGTGGCGGACCTGGTGGCGCGGGAGGGGGCCGACGTCTGGTACACGCGGGACGCGGCGGACCTGCTGCCGGCCGGCACCCGCTGCCCTCGCTGCGGCGGCGGGCGGTTCACCAAGGAGATGGACATCCTGGACGTCTGGTTCGATTCCGGCGTCAGCCAGGCGGCCGTCCTCAAGGTGCGCCCGGACCAGCACTGGCCCGCCGAGATGTACCTGGAGGGGAGCGACCAGCACCGCGGCTGGTTCCACAGCTCGCTCCTGGCCGCCGTGGGCACCGCGGGCCGCGCCCCCTACAAGCAGGTGCTCACCCACGGCTTCGTGGTGGATGGCGCGGGGCGCAAGATGTCCAAGTCGCTGGGGAACATCGTCGCCCCCCAGGAGGTGATGGACCGCTACGGGGCCGAGGTGCTGCGGCTCTGGGTGGCGGCCGTGGACTACCGCGACGACGTGCCCATCTCGGACGAGTTCCTGAAGAAGCTGGCGGAGGGGTACCGGCGCATCCGCAATACCTGCCGCTACCTGCTGGGCAACCTCTACGACTTCGACCCGGCGGCGGACGCGGTGCCGGCGGGCGAGCTGCAGGAGCTGGACCGGTACATCCTCCACCGCCTGCAGGAACTGGCGGGCCGCCTCCGGGGGGCCTACGAGACCTACGACTTCCATGTCCTCTACCACAGCCTGCTCAACTTCTGCGTGGTGGAGCTGTCGGGGTTCTACCTCGATGTCAGCAAAGACCGGCTCTACATCTCGGCCCCCGCGTCGCGCGCGCGGCGGTCCGGCCAGACGGCCATGTACGAGATCCTGCACGCCCTGCTGCGCCTCATGGCGCCGGTCCTCTCCTTCACCACGGACGAGGTGTGGGGCTCCCTGCGCCGCCGGCCGGGAGACCCGGAGTCGGTCCACCTGGCCGAGTTCCCGCCGGTCCGCGAGGACCTGCTGGACGGGCAACTGGCGGCCCGCTGGGAGGGTCTGCTGGCCGTCCGGGACCTGGCGTTGAAGAAGCTGGAGGAGGCCCGCCAGGCGAAGCTCATCGGCACCTCCCTGGAGGCCGTCGTCGAGGTGTTGGCCGCGCCCCCCAAGCTCGACCTGCTGCTGCGCCACCGGGACGACCTTGCGGCCATCTTCATCGTCTCGGAGGTGAACGTGGGCCCCCTCCCGGATCACGAGAGAGCCCCGGGCCAGGAGCCGGACGTCCTGGTTTCCGTCAAGCGGGCCCCGGGGCGCAGGTGCGACCGCTGCTGGAACTACCTGGAGAGCGTGGGGAAGCACGCCGCGCACCCCACCATCTGCCACCGCTGCGTGGCGGCGCTGGCCGAAGCGGGCGCGCCATGAACGGCCCCGGCCCCGCTCGGACGACCGGCGCGGGATCGGCCGCCGCGCGCAGCCCCTGGGCCGCGTGCCCGCTCTACGCCATCGCCCTGGGCATCATGGCCCTGGACCAGGCGTCCAAGCTGGCCATCGTCCAGGCCATGCGCGTGGGCCAGACCATCTCCCTCGTCCCCGACTTCTTCGACATCGCCTTCGTGATGAACCCGGGCGCCGCCTTCGGCATCATGGCCTCGCGCTCCTCGTCCTTCCGGAGCCCCTTCTTCATGCTCGTCTCCGTCCTGGCCATCGGCCTCATCGTCTTCTACTACCACCGCTACCTCCACGAGCCGACGCGCCTCCCCCCGGCCGCCCTGGGCCTCATCCTGGGCGGGGCCGTGGGCAATCTCATCGACCGGATGCGCTTCGGGATGGTCATCGACTTCCTGGACTTCCACGTCGGCGGCTACCACTGGCCCGCCTTCAACGTGGCCGACGCCGCCATCTCCATCGGCGTCGGGCTCATGCTCCTGCGGATGCTCAACGAGTGGCGCCAGGACAAGGCCCCGATCGCGGGATAGCCGCCGGCGCCGCACCACCCCGCACCTTCACGGCGGACGCGGCGGCGGCCGGCCAGCGCCTGGACGTGTTCCTGGCCCGCGCCGCCGGCCTCACGCGGGCGCGGGCCCAGCGGCTGATCGCCGGCGGCCACGCGCTGGTGGAGGGGCGCGCCGGCAAGGCCGCCCAGGCCCTCCGGCCCGGCCAGCGCGTCACCCTGGCCCTCCCGCCGCCGGCCCCCAGCGCCCTCACGCCCCAGCCCCTGCCCCTGGACATCGTGCACGAGGATGAGGACCTCCTGGTGGTCAACAAACCGCCGGGGCTCGTGGTGCACCCGGCCGCGGGCCACCGCGAGGGCACGCTGGCCAACGCCCTCGTCTACCACCGGCCCCAACTGCAAGGGGTGGGGGCGGCCGAGCGGCCCGGCATCGTGCACCGGCTGGACAAGGACACCTCCGGCCTCCTGCTGGTGGCCAAGGCCCCCGCCATCCACGCCGCCCTGGCGGCCCAGTTCGAGGGGCGCCAGGTGGAGAAGCGGTACCTGGCCCTCGTCCACGGCGTCCCGCGGCGGGAGACGGGGACCATCGACGCCGCCGTGGGCCGGCACGAGAGCGACCGCAAGCGGATGGGCGTGCGGACGCGGAAAGGACGGGAGGCGCTGACCTCCTACCGGACCGTGGAGCGCCTGGGGGACTTCGCGCTGGTGGAGCTCGCGCCCAAGACGGGGCGGACGCACCAGCTCCGCGTCCACCTGGCGCATCTGGGGCACCCCGTGCTGGGCGATCCCGTGTACGGGGGCCGCCGGGAGCGCGCCCGCCGGCGTGAGGCGGCAGGCGTGAGGCGGCAGGCGGAAGGGGAATCCCCCGGTGTGGCGCGGCAGATGCTCCATGCCTGGAGGCTGGCCTTCCGGCACCCGCGCACCGGGGAACGCATCGAAGTCGAGGCCCCCCTGCCGCCCGACTTCGCCGCCGCCCTCGCCGCCCTCCGCTCCGCCGAGGGCTGAAGCCATGAACGGCGCTCGCCGCCCCGCCCGCCTCGCCATCCTCCTGGCCGCAGCCGCGACGCTCACAGCGTGCCAGAGGTCGGTGCCGACGGACGGGAACGGACTGCGCTTCCCGGCCCCCGCTCGGCCGGTGGCGCGCATCGTTGCCTCGGCCTACTCGGACGAGCAGACCCGCGACCGGAACGGCGAGGCCGAGCGCGTCATGGATCGCCTGGCCATCAAGCCCGGCCTGCGGGCGGCGGACCTGGGCGCGGGCGACGGGTACTACACGGTGCGGCTGGCGCGGCGCCTGGGCCCTTCGGCCGGCCTCACCGCGCAGGACGTCCAGCGGGACACCCTGAAGGGCCTCGAGGCCCGGCTCCGGCGCGAGGGGATCAACGGCGTGCACATCGTGCTGGGCGCCCCGCGCGACCCGAAGCTGCCCCCGGCCTCCATCGACGTGGCGATCCTGTCGCACATGTACCACGAGATCGAGAACCCGTACGAGTTCCTCTACCGGCTGCGCCCGGCCCTCGCCCCCAACGCCCGCGTGGGCATCCTGGACGCCGACCGGCCCACGCAGGACCACGGCACGCCCCCCGCCCTGCTGCGCTGCGAGCTGGCGGCCGTGGGGTACCGCCAGGTGGACTTTCTGCGGCTCGATCCCGCGGAGGGCTATCTGGCGGTCTTCGCGCCGCCGGACGCCCTGCCGCGCCCCGAGGCCATCATCCCCTGCAAATAGTGACCCGATCTGTATTACTGTGGGGCGGCGGAGGGACGCTCGAGGCGAGGACAAGGCGGGGAGGGGTCGGGCTGGCTACGGAGGCCGCCGCCGGCGCCGAGGCGCGCGGCGGCGGGCAAAGACGGAGGGGCGGCGGAGCCCCCGGGGGGCCGAGGCGGGCCCGGGCCGCGGGACGGCCCGGGGGAAGGGAGAAGGCGCGCGGCGGCGCGCTACGGGGTAACGACCTGGACCTGGGTGGCCTTCTGCCGCCCCCGCTCGTCCTGCCCCAGCTCGAACTCCACCGAGTCGTTCTGCTTGAGGGTGACGCCGCCCTGGACGTCGCTCACGTGCACGAACACGTCCTGGCCGCCGTCGTCCCGCAGCAGGAACCCGTAGCCCTTGGTCACGTTGAACCACTTCACCTTGCCGCGCATCATCTCCTCCTCCGGCGGCGCATCCCGCCCCGCCGTGGCCTCCTTCGCCGGCGCCCCGGCGCCCCCCGTTGCCCTACGGCGTGTCCACGATCCCCAGGCGGCGCCGCTCCAGCGCCCGCAGCCGGTCGCGCAGCTCCGCGGCCCGCTCGAACTCCAGCCGCTTGGCGGCCGCCCGCATCTCCTTCTCCACCTGGGCCATGAGGGCCGGGATCTCTTCCAGCGGGACGTACTCCACCTCCTCATCCTTCAGGGCGGGGACGGTGTAGTAGTCCTTCTCGTAGATGCTGGCCAGGATGTCGTGGATCTCCTTGCGGATGGTCTCGGGGGTGATGCCGTGCTCGCGGTTGAAGGCCGTCTGGAGGGCGCGGCGGCGGTTGGTCTCGTTGATGGCCTGCTGCATGGAGGCGGTCACGGTGTCGGCATAGAAGACCACGCGGCCCTCCACGTTC
>DASPOZ010000105.1:0-10968 GCA_035625755.1 Candidatus Sulfotelmatobacter sp. | reverse complement strand
CTCCTCCTCCACCACCTTCTTCTCCCGCTCCACCATGAGGAAGCGGCGCGAGGTGATGGCCGTGTAGTTGGCCAGCAGGAGCAGCGTGGGATACATCCCGCCCACCCAGACGCGGTAGGAGGCATGGAGGACGACGATGATGCCGACGAGGACGAGGAAGAGGGCCGCGGCCAGGACGGACCCCCAGCCGGCGTTCAGCCGCGGCAGCAGGAGGGCGGTGAGGACCCCGAAGGCCAGGACCAGCGCCAGCTCCACCAGACCGGCCCAGCCGGGGCGGGTGAGATAGTTGTTCTCCAGGATGTTGGCGATGACGCTGGCATGCTTCTCCACCCCGGGGAGGATGGGCGCCAGGGGGCTCGGCTCCAGATCCGCCAGGCCGGCGGCCGTCGCGCCGATCAGCACCAGCTTGTCCTTGAAGGGGTTGCCCGAGAGCTTGTCGTTCAGGACGTCGTAGGCGGAGTAGCGGGGGAACGTTCCATCCGGCCCGTAGTAGTTCACCAGCATCCGGATGCGGGGATCGGTGGGGATGCGGCCCGACGGCGTGTCGATCCCCTCGCCCAGCACCAGCCCGATGCGGTTGGGCGGCATGCCCAGGAAGCGCGCCGCGGCGGCGAAGGCGAAGGAGGGGTAGAACTTGCCGGCGTACTCGATGGCCAGCACCTCGGAGCGTCCCACACCATCGGGGTCCGGGACCTTGTTGATGTGCCCCAGCGCGGCCGCGCCTAGGAAGGTGGGGAGGGGGAGCAGGATCCCTTGCGCCACGTAGCCCGCCGCGGCGTCCGGCCGGGCCGCCTCCACGGACTGGAAGGCACTCTTGGCCACCTCGGGCGGGACCGCGGCGTCCGCCCCGGCGGCCCGGCCCGGGCCCCGGCCCGCCAGCACGAAGGAGAGGGGCAGGATCACGGATCCCGCCTCGCGTATGGATGCGGCCAGCTTCTCGTCGCTGTTCAGGTCGGCCTTGAGTTGCCGGACCTTCTCCAGGAATGGGTCGCCCCGCGGCCCCAGCGCCAGGCCGTTGAACTCCTTTTCCAGGGCCTCCACCGCCGTCAGGCCCGAGCTATCCTCCGGTTCCGAGAAGAGGATCGAGAGCCCGATCACCCGGGCGCCCTTCTTGGCCAGCAGGTCCACCACTGCGGCGATGCGCGAACGGGGCCAGGGCCAGCGCCCGAGCTTCGTGATGGATTCGTCGTCGATGGCGACGATGGCGATCCGCTCGTCCACGCGGTGCGAGCCCAGGACCTTCATCCGCAGATCGAACAGCTTGGCGTCCACCACGTCCAGGAAGGCGCGGAGGGGGGGAAAGAAGAACAGGACGGCGACGAGAACCGTGAGGATGAGGCCGACGGCCCAGTCCGGAATCTTGGCGCGCTTGGCCTTGGCCATGCGGCAATACTCCCCTGCCACCACCAGGGCGTGGGCAGGTACACAACCCCAAACCTATATAGCAGAGGGCGCGGGAAAGGCCAAGCGTTTTCAGGGCGGGGGCCGGGGACTCGGGGTTGGGAGGGGAGTGCGGGCCGCCCCTGCGCGGGCCGCAGAATAAGGTCCGCTTTCCCCGGCACAGCCTCGGCAGCAGCGGCTGAGCCGGGGGATACGCCCCCGGCGCGCCCGCGACCCGGCTTGGGTGGGCACCCCCGCCCCGCGCGCCGCCCCGCATCTTGATCTCGGTTCGGCGGCCTGCGGGAAGGGGGTTTGTCAGCAACGCGTCGGTTTGACGCCCCCCGGGGGCTGTGGTACAAGGCGGCCGGGCGCGTTCCGCATCGGGCGGCGCGGGCGCCGGAGGCACACCCCATGGTCCTGGCCAGGCGGGCGACGCTGTTCGAGGAGTCCGTGATCCGCGGGATGACGCGGCTCTGCCAGCAGCACCAGGCCATCAACCTGGCCCAGGGCTTTCCGGACTGGGACCCGCCCCGCGAGGTGCTGGAGGCGGCCAAGCGCGCTATCGACGGCGGGTACAATCAATACGCCATCACCTGGGGCTCCCCCACCTTCCGCAAGGCCATCGCCCGTAAGATGAAGAACGTGAACGGGATCGAGTGCGACCCGGAGGAGGAGGTCACCGTCACCTGCGGGGCCACGGAGGCCATGATGGCCGCCATGCTGGCCGTCATCGACCCCGGGGACGAGGTGGTGATCTTCGAGCCCTTCTACGAGAACTACGGGCCCGACGTCATCATCTCGGGCGCCCAGCCGGTCTACGTGCCGCTGCGCTTCCCCGATTTCCGCTTCGACCGGGACGAACTGCGCGCGGCCTTCTCCCCCCGGACCAAGGCCGTCATCCTGAACACGCCCAACAACCCCACCGGGAAGGTCTTCACCGAGGAGGAATTGGCCTGCATCGCCGCCCTCTGCCGGGAGTTCGACGCCCTGGCCATCACCGACGAGATCTACGAGCACATCCTCTACGCCGGCCGGCGGCACATCAGCATCGCCACGCTGCCCGGCATGCGAGACCGCACCATCACCATCTGCGGCCACTCCAAGACCTACAGCATGACCGGCTGGCGACTGGCCTACGCCGTGGCGCCGCCCCCCATCACCGCCGGGATCCGCAAGATGCACGACTTCCTCACGGTGGGCGCCCCGGCTCCCCTCCAGGAGGCGGCCGCCGTGGCCCTGGAGCTGCCCGCCGCCTACTACACGGACCTGGCGGCCCTGTACGACGCCAAGCGCCGCCTCCTGCTGGACGTGCTGCGGGACGCCGGCTTCGAGGCCTACGACCCCGAGGCGGCCTACTACATCATGACCGATTTCTCGGCCTTCGGCTTCGCCGACGACACCGAGTTCGCCCACTACCTGGTGAAAGAGATCGGCGTGGCCGCCGTGCCCGGCACCAGCTTCTTTCACCACCGGGAGCTCGGTCGCACCAAGATCCGCTTCAACTTCGCCAAGCACGACGACGTGCTGCGCGAGGCCGGCGCCCGCCTCAAGAAGCTCCGCCGCCGCTAAACTCGTTTGTCGTTCGTGGTTTGTCGTTTGTGGTTCTTTCAGCCGGCCCCTCCAGTTGGATGTGCGCCCAGCGGGGCTTAACGACAGACTACAAACGAGAGACGACAAACGTCCGGCTCAGTACTTGCCGCGGGAGATCACGATTTCCTTGATCACGATGTCGGTGCGCGGCCTGTCCCCCGGGCCCATGGGCACCGTGGCCATGGCGTTCACCACGTCCTGGCCCTTCACCACCTCGCCGAACACCGTATGCTTCCCGTCCAGCCAGGGCGTGGCCTTGTGGGTGATGAAGAACTGGCTGCCGTTGGTGTTGGGGCCCGCGTTGGCCATGGAGAGGATGCCGGCCTTGCTGTGCTTCAGGTCCGGGTGGAATTCGTCCGCGAACGTGTAGCCCGGACCGCCCCGCCCCGTGCCCGTGGGGTCGCCGCACTGGACCATGAAATCCTTGATGACGCGGTGGCAGATGACTCCCTTGTACAGAGGGACGCCCTTCTTCTTTTCGCCCGTCCGCGGGTCGGTCCATTCCTTCTCGCCGGTGGCCAGCCCCACGAAGTTCGCCACGGTCTTGGGGGCCTTGTCCTCGTAAAGCAGCACCACGATGTCGCCCATGCTGGTCTTCAGGGTGGCGTAGAGCGGTCCCTCCATTTTCTTCGTCTCCCCGGCCGCCCCGTCGCCGACCCAGGCCACGGCCATCAGGCCCACCGCCATCACCAACGCCCAACCGATCCGTTTCATCAGCGCTTGCCTCCTGTGAGTCTTTTTCCTCTTTCTCCCTAGATGGGAGAGGGCACCCTTCCCCTCTCCCCCGCTGGGGGCGAGGGAATAAAAGTTAGGGCTGGCCGTCCCGGCACAGCAGCGCCTGCAGGTCCCGGAACGATTCGATGATCAGGTCCGCGTTCTCCGAGCGGGGCTGCACGGGGTTCTTGAAGAGCACCGTGGTGATGCCGGCGCGGCGGCCCGCCAGCATGTCGAACTCGTAGTCGCCCACGAACAGCCCCTCGGCCGGCGCGATGCCGAGCCGGCGGCAGGCCACCAGCACCGGCTCGGGCGAGGGCTTGGGCGCCGCGTCGTCCCGCGTCACCACGGCATCCACCGCGAGGCCCAGCTTCTCCCGCACGATGGCCACGCTCTTGGGGCTGTTCCGGGTCACGATGCCCCGCCGGATCCCCCGCCCGGCCAGCCACTGGAGGAACTCCACCGCCCCGTCCACCGGCTCGGCGGCCAGCGCCGCCTTCGTCTCGTACCGCTCCAGGATGGCCTCCGCCCGCGCCCGCGCCGCACCGTCCAGCCCGGCCATCCGCTCCAGGATGAACCCCTCCGTGGAGCCGAAGATCTCCCGCTTGATGGCCATGAAATCGAGCGACTGCCGCACGATCACGCCATCCATGTCGAACAGGATGCCTTTGATGCTCCGCGGAATCATGACGCCGCGTATCCCCAATTCACGGGAGGCCAAACATCGCTCTCGGCCTGTATAGCCTCCGAGGATGATTTTCGCAAGCGGATTGTCCGCTCACCGGTGCGCCGCCGCCATGAACCACGCGAGGAAGAGTGCGGGGATCAACGCCGCAATGGCGGGGACCACGCACGCAACGATGCGCCTGGCCCCAACACCTTCCGCCCGCGTCTGCGGAGTGCATTCGAGGGCCCCAACGGCGCTCGGCAGGAACATCAGGGACCAGCCGGCGAAGAACCGTAGAGGAGCCGCCCACAACTCGGGGCCCGCCATCGGGGGCCAATCCCAGAAGGGGCCAAGAAAGATGCCATGCACTCCCGCAGCCGTGAGGCTCGTCGAGGCGTGAACCCATCCCCGCTGGATGGCGCCCCACCACATGGCATACCACGCCAGCAAGCTTGCTCCTTGCAACAAGAGCCATTCCTTGAGGGAAAAGCGTGGAGCGAGACCGCCTTCGGCGATTGCCAGTTGAAACAGCACAAAGAGAAGCGTCGCGGCCGCCGCCGCCGCATAGAACTTCAGGCGACTTGGCAGTCCCCATCGCTTCGCGCAAGCCAGCACCGGAGCCTGGCCCACGATCTGGAGTCCAGTCATGCCTGCGGTCGCCGCCGCAGATACGAGGCCGATGGTTTTCCCTAATGCCCACCAATCGAAGAAGCTCCACGCGGTGGACACCAGAAACCAGAGAGACATCAGGGCGACGAAGCGGTGCTGCGCCATGGAGGGGGCGTGGAGGAGGGGGGAGGGCACGGGCGCCAGGCCGGCGGCGTTATGAGGCGGAGAGGGCGATGATGAGGACGCCGGGGGGGTGCGGGGGGCCGCCGATGAAGACGGAGCCGCCGGGGCGGAGGCGCACGCTGGACGTCATCACGGGGTCGCCCTTGGGCCCGAGGACGCGGACCTGGAGCACGTAATTGCCCTCGGCGATGGCGGTGGGGGTAACCTCGAGGGTGCGCCCGCCCGGCAGGGCGGCCTGCCATGGCTGCCCAAGCTGCGCCGCCCCGCTGGGCGAAGACTGCAGCTCGTAGCGGGAATACTTGAAGGCGTCGCCCAGTTGCTTGGCGGCGGCGCCCAGCCGCTCGTCGATCCCCGTCCCCTGGTTCGAGGCCAGGATGACGTCGGCCCGGATCTGGACCGTGGCCGCCTGGCCGCCCCGCGGGGCGGCGAGGAGAGCGAGGAGGAGGAGCGGGCCGCCGCCGCGCAGGGCCAACGCCCCCCAGGTCCGCGTCGCCGGCATCAATTGGCTCCCGCGCCGTCCTCGAAGATCCATATGACCGGCGGCTTTCCCCTCCCCTCGTGCATCAGCATGACGGTGGACGACGCCCCCCCCTCGAGGGACACCACCTGAACCGCCTCGGCCGTTTCGGGCCAGAGCTCGTTGTGTAGGACGCTCACGCCCAGGATCACCCCTACCAGGACGGCGAGGGCGGGCAGCAACACCGCGGGGCGGAGCCAAAGGGCCACGGCACGGGCCGCCCCGGCCAGGCTTCGGCGTTCGGCCTCCGCCTCGGCCTCGCGGAGGCGGGCCCGCACGGCGGGCCAGAAGGCGGCCGCCTCCGCCGGCGTGAGGGAAGGCTGCCCGGCGGCTTCCCGCACGGCGGCGCGCAGGTCGCGGAGCGTGTCGCCGGCCTGGCGGCACCGTTGGCAGCCCTCGAGATGGGCCTCTATCCGGGCCCGCGCGGACGGGGGCGCCTCGCCGTCGAGGTACTCCTCGAGGCGCCGCGCCACGTCCTCACACATCTGCGTTCCGCTGAACACTGCCTGCCCTCTCGCGCCGCCAAGCGCGCGGTCTCTGCCCTGCCCGTCCCCCGGCCCTCCGTCCGCGCCGTCAGCGGTGGGGCCGCAGGACCGCCTGCATCTTGCGCCGGGCGTAGTGCAGGCGGGACATCACGGTGCCGATGCTGCACCGCATGGCCCGCGCGATCTCCTTGTAGGAAAGCCCCTCGATCTCGCGCAGGATCAAGGTCGTCCGCTGTTCGGTGGGGAGGCCCGCCAGCCCCTCCTGGATCAGGCGGCGCATCTCTGTGGCCTCCGCAGCCTGGTGCGGATTCGGGGTGGGCGCCACCACCCGGTGGGCCGCCTCCTCCAGGCCCCGGGCGTCCCGGTACTCGGCCGCCTCGTGCTGGGACCGGCGGCGTAGATGATCCAGGGCCTGGTTCACCACGATCCGGTGGAGCCACGTGGAGAACCGGGCCTCGCCCTTGAAGCCGGCGAGGGACTGGTACGCCCGAACGAAGGCTTCCTGGGCGATGTCCAGCGCATCCTCGCGCTCGCGCACCAGGCGATACGCCAGGGCGAAGGCGCGCTCGTTGTGGCGGTGCACGAGCGTGGCGAATGCGTCCTGATCCCCGCCCTTGGCCCGCTCGACCAGCGCGCGCTCATCGTCCCGTTCCTCTGCCGGGACCATCCCCCGTAAACCTTTAGACGCAGTTCAAGCCTCCCTATTCGGCGGCGCGGATGCTATCATCCGGCCCCGGGCCGGGCAAGGCCTTTCCTGGCGCGCGGATGGGCGCCCTGCCCCGGCCGCCGGCGGGCACCCGCCGCGGCCGGCCTGATGGGCACGGGGGCCCGCCCCACGGCCGGGCGCGGCGGGGCCTTCAGGAGAATTGACATCGGCGGTGGGGCCTGCTAATTGTGACGCGTTTCGGCCGGGGGCTGGGGGATGGGCGCGGGCCGTTGCGCCGGGTAGGACCTGATGAAGCTCGCGGGCCGCGTGGCGATGGTGACGGGGGCCGGCCGGGGCATCGGGCGGGCCATCGCCCTGCGTCTGGCGGGGGAAGGGGCGGCCGTGCTGGTGGCGGAACTGGACGCCGCCAGCGGGGCCGAAACGGTGCGGGCCATCGAGGCCGGGGGCGGCCGCGCCGCGTTCGCCGCCACGGACGTGGCGCGCCCCGAGGCGAGCCGGGCGGCCGTGGCCGCCGCCCTGGATGTCTTCGGCCGCCTGGACGTGCTGGTGAACAACGCCGGGATCGCCCGGTCCCGCCCCCTGCTGGACGTGACCGAGGCGGAATGGGACGGCACCTTCGCCGTCAACACCCGGGGCCTGTTCTTCTGCCTCCAGGCGGCGGCGCGGGAGATGGCGCGGCGCGGCGGCGGGTGTATCATCAACATGGCCTCCATCGCCGGCCGGGCGGGCCGGGCACTACTGGCCGACTACGCCGCGTCCAAGGCGGCGGTGATCAGCATCACCCAGTCCGCGGCCCTCGCCCTCGCCCCCCGGCGGGTGCGGGTGAACGCCGTGTGCCCCGGCGTGGTGGACACCCCCATGTGGGCGCAGATCGACCGGGAATGGGGTGAGGCCGTGGGGGCGCAGCCGGGCGAGGTCCTGGCCGCGCGGGTGGCCGGCATCCCGCTGGGGCGGATCGAGACGCCGGAGGACGTGGCCGGCCTCGTGGCCTTCCTGGCGTCGGACGATGCCGCGTACATCACGGGGCAGGCCATCAATGTGTGCGGCGGCCTGCAACTGAATTAGCAGGCTGCTGAAAAAGGCCCATCTGCGGCGTTGGCGCGCTCGCGCGCTCGCTGCGGCGTACATCCCAGTACGCCTCACTCGGCGCATCGCGCGCCGCCTTGCACCTGGGCCTTTTTGAGCAGCCTGCTCGGTAGGGCGGCCTACCGTGTGCGACGAGGGGGCGGGGTTCACTGGCGAAGGGCGGAGCCGCCAGCGGGCGCGCGCCGTCGGGCAATAGGCAACCGGGGAGCGGGATGGCACAGGTCAGGAGCTATACGCCGAAGGAAGGCCTCACGGTCATCGTCCGGCGCGGGCGGGACGAGATCAAGCTGCTGGACATGGGGATCCTGCGGCTGGCCGCGGGGGCCAGCTACCGTTCCGCCACGGAGGGGGACGAACTGGCCATCGTCCTCTTCAGCGGGCTGGCCAACATCCAGGCGGCCGACCAGCGGTTCGACGGCGCCGGCGGGCGGACCAACGTTTTCGGCGGCCGCGCCACCGCCGTGTACGTGCCGCCGGGGAGCCGCTTCAAGATCGAGGCGGTGAGCGCCGTGGAGGCGGCCCTGGTGCGCGCGCCGGGGGACCCCGGTGGTGCCCCCGCCCTCATCCTGCCGGAGCGCGTGAAGGTCGTCCCGCAGGCGCAGGGGGCGGGCACCGCGGAGGAGCATCTGATCCTCGGGCCGGACTTCCCGGCCCGCCGCCTTTTCATCGGGGAGACCCATGCCCCGGGCGGCACCTGGGTTCACTACCCGCCCCACAAACACGATCAGGGGGTGCCCTCCGAGGAGGCGGCCCTGGAAGAGGTGGACTTCTTCCGCTTCGATCCGCCCGGAGGCTTCGCCCTCCAGCGCCTCTACAGCCCCGGGGGCGCGCCGGGCGATACGCTGGTGCTGGGGGACGATACCCTCGTGAAGATCCCCCACGGGTACCATCCCATCGCGGTGCCACCGGCCAGCCGGCTCTACTGCTTCTGGGCCCTGGCCGGCGACGAGCGGACCTGGGCCCTCCGGACAGATCCCGACCATCGCTGGTCGCCCGGCACGGCCCCCTAGCGGGCTGCTGAAATGCGTGTTCTTGCCCAGGCTGCTCAAAAAGGTCCAGGTGCGAGGCGGCGCGCGATGCGCCGAGTGAGGCGTACTCCGGGTACGCCGCAGCGAGCGCGCGAGTGCGCCAACGCTGCAGATGGGCCTTTTTCAGCAGCCTGTTAGGAGGCGCGGTAGCGCCATGGCGGAATCCGACCCTCTCGCGAACCTCATCGAGCAGGCCAAGCGCATCGCGCGATACCACCCGGATCTGGCGGCCTTCTATGTGGCCGCCATCCGGGAGAAGGCGAGGGGCGTGAAGCCCGAGGAACTCGAGCCGCTGCTGGGCGACCTTCTGGGGGCGGCCGCGCCCTCCGGGCGCCCATCCGACAAATAGAGGCAACAAGCTTCCCCACCATCCTTCTCCCCTCACAGGTTGCTGAAAAGCCAGCTTTTGCGCAGGCTGCTCAAAAAGCTCCAGATGCAAGGCGGCGCGCGACGCGTACTGCGCGCGTACGTCGCAGCCCCGCTTATTCCGCATTCCGCAATCCGCAATGGAACGGTGGGGCTTTTTCAGCAGCCTGCTAGGGCTGGACGCGGCCCCGGGCGAGAGGCCGCCGCCCTTGACGGCCCCCGCCCTCTCTGATAGGAACAGACACACGCATTTGGACCCGCGGTCCCCCGCATCCACCCCCCGGGGATGACGTTCCCCTCGCGGACGGAGCCACCCATGGAAGAGCACGCCGTTGCCATGGAATCGCGCACCGCGGCCACCGCCGGGCCGCGCCCGGCGCCCGCCCCGCGCGACCTGCGCGAGTGGATCGCGCGGGTGGAGCCCCTGGGGCAGCTCCAGCGGGTCAAGGCCGAGGTGGACTGGGACGAGGAGATGGGCGCCATCACCTACATGGCGCACCAGACCATCAACGCCCCGGCGCTCCTCTTCGAACGCATCGTGGGCTGCCCGCCGGGGTACGCCGCCGTCTGGAACCTGCTGGGGTCCAGCCTGGACCGGTTCGCCCTCGCCATCGGCGAGCCGGCCGGCCTCTCGCGCATGGACCTGGTGCACGCCGCCCGGGGCCGCTTCGCCCGCACCCTGGCCCCCGTGGTGGTGGACGGGGCGGAGGCCCCCATCAACGAGAACGTCCTCACCGGCGCCGCCGTGGACGTGCGGCCCTTCCCCTCCGCGCGCCACTGGCCCCTGGACGGCGGGCGCTACATCGGCACGGCCGACGCGGTGATCACGCGGGACCCGGAGGGCGGCTGGCACAACGTGGGCACCTACCGGATGATGGTGCACGACCGCAACCACGTGGGCCTCTACCTCTCTCCGGGGAAGGACGCGCGCCTGCACATCGATCGCTACGCCCAGCGGGGCGAGCCGTGCGAGGTGGCGGCCGTGTGGGGCGTGACGCCGGCCATGTTCATCGTGGCCTCGCAGACCTTCTCCAAGTCGGCCTCGGAGTACGACGTCATCGGCGGCATCATGGGCGCCCCCCTGGAACTCACCCGCGGCGTGGCCACCGGCCTGCTGGTCCCGGCCCGCGCCGAGATCGTGATGGAGGGGATCATCCACCCCGAGGCCGTGCGCATGGAGGGGCCTTTCGGCGAGTTCACCGGCTACTACGGCCGGCCGGAGGACGTGGCCCCCGTCATCGAGGTCACGGCCATCCGCCACCGGAACAACCCCATCCTGACCCACGCCCTCATGGCGGACTACCCGGCCAACGAGTGCGCCCTCCTCTACTCGGTGGCCCGGGCCACCCGCATCTGGAACGACCTGGACAAGCTGGGCGTCCCCGGCATCAAGGGGATCTACGTGCACCCCGCCGCGGCCGGCGGCTTCGGCATGACCATCGTGAGCCTGGAGCAGCGCTACGCCGGCCACGCCCCCCAGGTGCTGGCCCTGGCGGCCCAGTGCCCCGGGGGGGCCTACTACAGCAAGTGGATCATCGCCGTGGACGAGGACGTGGACCCCAGCAACATGGACCAGGTGGTCTGGGCCCTGGCCACCCGCTGCAACCCGGCGGAGGACATCGACCTGCTGCGCAACACCTGGTCCACCTGGCTGGACCCCACCCAGAACCCCCCCG
>DASPOZ010000104.1:0-15122 GCA_035625755.1 Candidatus Sulfotelmatobacter sp. | reverse complement strand
GCTCGCGTTGGACAGCTCGACGCCGGCCGTGTTCTGGGATTTCCAGATCAGGGCGTCGGCGCGGTACGGGACCAGGCCCACGATGCTGCCCAGGCCGCCCCGGAACCGGCCGGGCCCGCCCGAATCGGGGAGCTCGCGGCGGAAGAGGTAGAGGAGGGGGAGCTTCCACTCCTGGCTCTCCACGTCCGCCATGAAGGAGAGGTACGAGAAGATCATCCCCGAATGGTCGAAGCCGTCGGCGAAGGAGCGGGCCGCGGCGCCGGTCCCCCGGTGATCCGAGAGCAGGGCGCCCACCCGCCGGCCGCGCGCGTTCACGCCGAAGATGTTGTTGGCGTTGCACGAGGCGCCCCAGGAGGGGCAAACCCGGTCGCGGTACTTATCGGAGGCCGAGAGCATCTGGGCCACCACCTTGAGGGCGGCCATGGCCGCCAACCAGGTGAACCCGATGGAGCAGATGCTGACGGCGGCCGGGTACTGCGCGTTCATCACGCTGCCCGGCGGGGCGTGGACGTGCACGCAGCGCCGCACGGCGCTGTTCCAATCGATCTCGTTGCCGCAGAGGAACGTGTAGATCGGGGTCGTGGTGCCGGCGTAGGAGGCGTGGGCGGTGCAGTTCACCGCGCCCTCGGACTGGGGATCGGTCCCGGTGTAGTCGAAGAACAGCTCGCTGCCGCGCTTCTCCAGCGCCAGGGCCACCCGGTAGATGCGCCGGGAGCCGACGCGGTCGCCGTCCATGTACACCTCGGTGGACCAGCGGCCGTCCGGCAGCTCCGCGATCCGCTCCCGCAGCCGCGACTCGGCGTCGTCCACGGACCGCCGCATCACCTCCAAGACCACCCCCAGCCCCCGTTCCTCGATGAGGGCCCGGAGGCGCCGGGTGACCACGTTGAGGGCCCCGACCTGCGCGCGCAGGTCCAGGGCCGCCATGTCGGGCAGGCGGGAGTTGAGGGTGAAGGTCCGTTCCACCTCCCGCGAGAACGTCCCCCGGTCCACGATCTTGAGGAAATAGCGGGGGGGCTCCTGGTGGATGTTGGTGGCGTTGACGCAGAAGCTCCCCTCGTCGATCCCCCCCACATCCGTGTGATGGATGACGTTGCCGGCCCACATCACGCATTCACCGTCGTGGTAGAGGGGCGTCACCACGGCCGCGTCGTTCTGGTGCAGCGCGCCCAGGTGGGGGTCGTTCACGAAGAACACGTCGCCGTCGTGGACGTCCTGGGCCAGCGCGATCACGCTCTGCACCACGGCGTCCATGGTCTGCACGTGCGTGAGCACGTAGGGGCCGGCCACCACCAGCTCGCCCTCGCGGGTGAAGAGGCCCACGTTGAAGTCGTTGCCCTCCACGACGATGGGGGAGGTGGCGATGGTGCGGATGGTGATCCCCTGCTCGTCGTTGATCTGCCACAGACGGTGGCGCACCACCTCGTAGGTGATGGGGTCCAGCTTCATACCCTTCCTCGGCACGGATGGTGCCGTTTTGATGGCACCGGGCCCACTCAGGTCGCCCGGCGCACGAAGGCCGGGGTGAGCTCTTTGACGGTGCGGACGCCGCACTGTTGCATGGCGACCCGAAACTCGGTGCGCAGGATTTCCAGGACTCGCTCGACGCCGGGTTGACCGAAGGCGCCGAGGCCCCACAGATAGGGCCGCCCGACGCAGACGGCGCCGGCCCCGATGGCGATGGCCTTGGCGATGTCCGTCCCGCGGCGGAACCCGCCGTCGACCAGGACCGGGATGCGGCCTCCCACGGCCTGCACGATCTCGGGCAGCGCGTCGATGGTCGATCGCCCGCTGTCCTCGCCGCGCCCGCCGTGGTTCGAGACGATGAGCCCGTCGATGCCGTTCTCCACGCACAGCGTGGCATCCTCGTGCGCGAGGATGCCCTTGATGACGATCTTCATGCGGGTCACGTCCCGGAGCCGCTTCATGAACTCCCACGTCATGTTAGCGGACTGCAAGTTGCTCAGACCGGAAAGATCGATGCCGTCGTAATTGGGCTTGCTGCGGACGCTTCCCTGAAGGCCCGGCTCATGGCAGTTCGAGCATTCTCTGGCATCCGTGCGCCTGAGCCGAAGGAAGGTTTCCTGGTTTCTGCCCGCCATCCGATCGACGGTCACGACGATAACCGGACACCCCGCACGTTCAGCCCGTTTCACCAGAGCCTTCGCGACGTCCCAACTCGGCGATGCGTACAGCTGGAACCAGATCGGCGCCCCGCGTGCGCTGGTCGCGTCTTCCACCGAGGTCGATGCGACGGTCGCGAGGATCTGCAGATGATTGCCCACACGGGCCGCCTTGGCGACGGCGATGTCCCCCTCGGGATGGTAGGCCCGGTTGCCTCCCGTTGGGGCGATGACGATGGGGGTGTCCCATCGCGCGCCGAACAGCTCGATGCTCGTGTCGACCTTGGACACATCGTTGAGGCGACGGGGCCGCAGCTGGAATTTCAGAAAACCCTCGCGGTTGGCGCGCAAGGTGACTTCATCGTCGATGCCCGACGCCATATAGCCGAAGTGGGCGGGGGGAACATTCTGGCGGGCCACGGGCTCGAAATCGAACACATTGATGGCGTCCTTGGGGCTCGCGATGAGGTCTTGCGTGTTGAGGGGCGCCCAGGGGATGGGATCGGGAAGCTTCGTGGCTGCTTTCGGGCCTTCGGCCGCGTGGCTGGCGACGCCGCCATATGCGAACAGAGGGCTCGCCGCGAGGAATTGCAAGAAGCGGCGACGACTCGTGGAGCGATCACACGGCGACATGATCAACCTCCTCTCGGGGAGACTACCGGGTGCCAACCCCGACATCATGTCTTCGTGGACTGGCGAATACTCGAGGGTGGGCTTGGCGCGGGACGTGCCGGCGCCGTAGCAAACCCTCGAAGGAGTGTCTCAGCGAAAAATACGCAGGTTCCGGTAGCCGTCCACCCGGGCCTCAAAGCCCGGCGGGATGAAGGCCGTGGTGTCCCGGCGCTCGATGATCGCTGGGCCGGCCAGGCGGCTGCCCGGGCCCAGGCCGTCGAAGTCGTATACCTGGGCGGCGAAGGCCCCGAAGGGTCGGAGCCAGACCTCCCGCACGCCTTTCCGGGCCCCGGCCGGGTCGGCCGCCGTGTCGCGCTCGGCGTGGAGGTGCGGCTTCTGGGCGACGCGCAGGGCCTCCACGCGGAAGGTGATCACCTCCAGCAGCGATTCGCCGCGGGCCGTGGCCCGGCCGAAGCGGACCCCGTAGGCCTCCTCGAAGACGCGGCGAACCTCGGGGAGCTTCCCCTCCGTCAGACGGCCCGGCTGCCACGGCACGGTGATCTCGTTCATCTGGCCTTCGTACCGCAGGTCCAGCTTCCGGGAGAGCACGGCCTCGTCCGCCCGGAAGCCGGACGCCGCCACGGTCTCGTGGGCCTGGCGCTCCAGCGCCTCAAAGATGGCGTTGAACCGCTCCAGCACGGCGGGGTCGGGGATGAGGGGCATCGGCTCGGAACGGGCGAAGGTGTAGAGGAGGTCGGCCAGGGCCACCCCCAGGGCGGAGAAGACGGGCGCGGCGTGGGGGACGATCACCTCCCGTACCCCGACCTCGTGCCCGTACAGGGCCGCGTGGGCCGGGCTGGCCCCGCCGTAGGCGAAGACCACGAACTCCCGGGGGTCGAACCCGCTCTCCACCGTCACCTTGCGGATCAGATCGCTCATCTTGGCGGTCACGATCTCGTAGATGCCGGCGGCGGCCTCCCGCACATCCAACCCGAGGGGGCCGGCGACCCGGCCCCGGATAGCCTCTTCCGCGCGGGACCGGCTCAACCGCATGCGCCCGCCGAAGAAATAGTCCGGATCCAGCAGGCCCAGCGCCACCAGGGCGTCGGTGACCGTGGGCTCCGTTCCTCCCCGATCGTAACAGGCGGGGCCCGGGGCCGCGCCCGCGCTCTGCGGCCCCACCATGAGCCGGCGACCGTCGGTCCACGCGATGCTCCCGCCCCCGGCCCCGATGGTCACCACCCTGGCCGCCGGCACCTGGAGCGGGAGGCCCTGGCCGACGAAGGGGGTGCGCTCCTCCTCGAACTCCCCGCGGTAGATCACCCCCACGTCGAAGCTGGTCCCGCCCATGTCGGTGGTGATCACGTTGTCGTGGCCCAGCACGCGGCCGAGGTAGCGGGCGGCCACCAGGCCGCCCACCGGCCCGGAGTTGACCAGGGCCACGGCCTCCCGCTCGATCCGCTCGGGGAGCGTGAGGCCGCCCGAGCATTTCATGAGCTGGACGGGGCGCGCGAGGCCCCGCGCCTCCAGCTCCGACTGGAGGTCTCTGACGTAGCGGATGAGGACCGGCCCGATATAGGCGTTGACCGCGGCCGTCGTGGCGCGCTCGAACTCGCCCAGGAAGGGGGAGACCTCGCAGGAGAGCGTCACCAGGATGTCGGGGGCGAGCCGTCCCAGGATGGCCTTGACGCGCTCCTCGTGCGCGGGATGCTTGAAGGACCAGAGGAGACAGACGGCGACGCTCTCCACCCCCTCGGCCCGGAAATGGCCGAGGGCAGCCACCACGTCCTCTTCCCGCAGCGGCGCCAGCACCCGGCCGTCCGCCGCGACGCGCTCCGCGACCCCTCGAGACAGGGCCTTGGGGACCAGGGGATCCGGTCGCTCGGTGTGGATGAAGTCCATGGCCTGGCTGGGGGGAATGCCCAGGTTCCGCGCCATGGGCCCGCGGCCGAGCAGGAGGGTGTCCTCGAACCCGCGGGTCATGAGGAGCCCCACCCGCGCCCCCTTCCGCTGGATGAGGGCGTTGGTGGCCACCGTGGTCCCGTGGGCGAAGCGTCCCGTCCGTTGCAGCAGGGGACCGAGTTCGCGGGAGAGCGGCCGGACGGCGTTCTCCAGCGCCGCGATGACGCCGAGGGCGGGCCGCTGGGGGGTGGAGAAGGCCTTGTCGAAGGTGAGGTTCCCCGCGGCGTCCAGGATCACGACGTCGGTGAACGTGCCCCCCGTATCCACGCCCACGAAATAGTCCATCGGCCCTCCTGCCGCGCCGCGCGGCGCGCGGCGGGGCACACGGTGCGGATAGCCCCTGCCGGGGGATCGGCGGGGCCTCACCCTATTGCATCGTCGGTGAAAAGGCAAGGTGATCGGCCCCCTCGAAGGCCGGGCCTGCTCCCCGCCGGGAGGCCGCGGCGCCGCGCCGGTGGGCCCCTGGCTTTCCGGAGTGCGGGCACCCCCATGCGCGCGGTGGCGCCGCCGGGGAGCGGGGCTTGACTTTCACCACCGGATGTGAAAACGAATGAAGGCCACCAAGCGCATCCGGACGCGCCCCGCCCCGCGCGCGGGAGGTGAGGGTCTCTCCGAGAGGAGGAACGCAGATGCCGCAGGACCACGACCCCGTTCCCCCCGGCCGGCTCCGGAGGGAGGCCCCCCGCGCCACCTTGGGCCTGGCCGCCATCCTGTCCCTGCTGTTCGCGCCCCCGCCCGCCTCGGCCGCCGGAGCCCCCGTGAAGATCGGCATCCTCCTTCCCACCACCGGTCCCTTCACCGTGCTGGGGAAAGACTGCATCAATGGGTTCGACCTGTATGTGGAGAAGGCGGGCGGGAAGACGGGCGGCCGCGACCTCGTCCTGATCAAGGAGGACAGCGAGGGAAAGCCGGACGTCGGGTTGACCAAGGTGAAGAAGCTCGTCGAGCGCGACGGGGTGGATGTGGTGGTGGGGCCGGTGAACAGCGCCGTGGCCCTGGCCATCAAGCCCTACGTCCAGGCCCAGGGCGTGCCCCAGGTGATCCCGGTGGCCTTCACCCGGGACATCACCGCCCCCGGCAAGAACAGCCCCTGGATCTTCCGCGTGATCGAGACGACCGATCAATCCAACTTCACCATGGGCGGGTGGATGGTCAAGCACACGCCGCACCGTCGGCTCACCGTCATGATCTCGGATTTCGTGGCCGGCCGGCACTCGGGCGAGGCCTTCATGGCCGGCTTCCGGGCCGCCGGCGGCCAGGTGGTGAAGGAGATCTACGCGCCGCTCAACAGCGCGGACTTCGGGCCGTACCTGGCGCAGGTCAACGTGACGCCGGCGGATGCGGTCTGGGCGTGGTTCGGGGGCGCGGACCCCGTTCGCCTGGTGAAGCAGTACGAGGAGTACGGGCTCAAGGCCAAATTGCCGCTCTACGGGTACAATACGCTGGTGGACGATGTGATCCTGCCGACGCTGGGCGATGCAGCCCTGGGCGTGGTGACCGTGGGGCACTACAGCGCCACCATCGACACGCCGGCCAACAAGGCCTTCGTGCAGGACTACGAGCGGAAATACGGCCGCTGGCCCACCCGCTACAGCGAGACCGGGTACACCTCGGCCCAGCTCATCCTGGCCGCCCTGGAGGAGCTGAAAGGCGAGGGGGGCGACCGGGCCAAGCTGCGGGATGCCCTGCGCGGCGCCGTCACGAAGATCCAGCCGCCGCGGGGCCCCATCCGTTTCGATCAGTACCAGCAGGTGATCACCGACATCTACATCACCCGGGTGGAGCGGCAGGGCGGCCGGCTCGTCAACGCCATCGTGGACCGCATCCCCGCGGTGAGCCAGGAGGATACGTGGAAATGGTGGAACAAGTGACGTCCGACCCCATGGTGCCGAATATCCTCTCGCCGGAGTGGGCGGCCGTGTTGGTGGTGGATGTGCAGAACGACTTCTGCCACGAGCAGGGAGCCTTCGGCCGCCTGGGGTTCGACATGGGGCCCATCCAGACGTCGGTGCGGGCGCTGGGCGCCTTCTTGGAGGAGGCCCGGCAGGCCGGGGTGCCCGTGGTCTTCATCAAGACGCACCACGGGCCCTGGACCAACTCCGAGGCCTGGCTCACGCGGGGCCCCCGCCGGGCCGGCGAGATCTGCGTCGTCGGGTCGTGGGGCGCCGAGTTCTACGGCGTGGCCCCGGCGGCCGGGGAACCGGTGGTGGTGAAGCACCGCTACAGCGGCTTCCTGGGCACGGACCTGGAGGTGATCCTGCGGGCGCGGGAGCGACGGAGCGTATTGGTGACGGGCGTGGCCACCAACGTCTGCGTGGAAACCACCGCGCGGGACGCCTACATGCGCGACTACCACCTGGTGATGGTGGACGATTGCTGCGGCGCCGCGACCAAGGCGGAGCACGAAGCGACCCTGCACAACATGCGCACGTATTTCGGGCGCGTGCTCGATTCCCACGCCATCGCCGCCCACTGGCGGCGGACGCCATAGCATGGGAGCAGGGGGGCAGGGGCGCAGGGGAGCGGCCGGCGGCCTCCCATTCCGCATTCCGTAATCGGCGAGAGGGCCATGGCGCACGACGGGCACGTGGAGGAGTTCCGGCAGGTCGGCGGGGCGCGGATCCAGCTCCTGCGCGGCGGGGAGGGCCCGCCCCTGGTGTTCCTCCACGGCGCCGCCGGCGCAGGGATGTGGCTCCCGTTCCTGGCGGGCCTGGCCCGTCGCTTCACCGTGTACGCGCCCTCCCACCCGGGCTTCGGCCGCTCCGAGGACCCGGAGTGGCTGGACGCCATCGATGACCTGGTGCATTTCTACCTCGACTTCCTGGACGACCTGGGCCATCCGCAGGTCCACCTGGTGGGCCTCTCCCTGGGGGGCTGGATCGCGGCGGAGCTGGCCGCCGTCTGCTCGCACCGCATCGGGCGGCTGGTCCTGGTGGACGCGGCCGGCATCCGGGTGGACGGGGTGACCGTCCCGGATCTCTTCATCATGCCGCCGGATGAAGCGGCGCGCACCATCTTCGCGGAACCCGCCAGCGCCGCGGCCATCTCCCCGCCGAACCCGACCGCCGAGCAGCTCGAGATCCTCCTTCGCCAGCGGAGCAGCATGGCCCGCCTGGCTTGGAACCCCTACCTGCACAACCCGAAGCTCCCCCGGCGGCTCCACCGCATCCGCGTGCCCACCCTGGTGGTGTGGGGGCAGGACGACCGGCTCTTCCCGCTGGAGCACGCGCGGGCCTTCCAGCAGGCCATCCCCGGAGCGGCCCTGGCCGTGCTGCCCGGCTGCGGCCACGTCCCGCCCCTGGACCGGCCGGACGAGTTCGTGGAGGCCGTCACCGGGTTCCTCGCGGAGAGGTGAGATGGAGTTCTACTTCTTCCACCTCATGCCCTGGCCGCACCTGCCGGACGACTTCGACACGGCCCAGCGATCCGCCTGGGTCACCTTCTCCAACAAATACTACGACCCGGAGCGGGGCCATGCCCTGTATAACCGGTACCTGGACGAGCTGGAGTACGCGGAGGCGCTGGGGTTCGATGGCATCTGCGTCAACGAGCACCACCAGAACGCCTACGGGACGATGCCGGCCCCGAACATCATGGCCGCCGCCCTGGCCCGGCGGACGACTCGGGCCAAGATCGCCATCCTGGGCAACGCCCTCCCGCTGCGGGACCACCCCCTCCGCATCGCGGAGGAGGTGGCCATGCTGGATGTCCTTTCCGGCGGCCGCATCATCGCGGGGCACGTGCGCGGCATCGGCGCCGAATACCACACCTTCAGCATGTCACCGGCCTTCTCCCGCGAACGGTTCCTGGAGGCGCACGAGCTGATCGTGCGGGCGTGGACGGAGGAGGGGCCCTTCGCCTTCGAGGGCAAGCACTACCGCCACCGGTACGTGAACATCTGGCCCCGGCCGCTGCAGAAGCCGCACCCGCCCATCTGGATCCCGTCCCAGGGGAGCCGGGAGACGGTGGAGTGGGCGGCCCAGCGGCGGTACCCCTACCTCATGGTCTATTCCTCCATCCCCTCCATCAAGAAGATCTTCGACGAGTATCGGGAGTGCGCCCGCCGGGTCGGCTACGAGGCGCCGCCCGGCCAGCTGGGGTGGATGACGCTGATCTACGTGGCCGAGACGGACCGGCAGGCGCGGGCCGAGGCCGAGCCGCATGCCCTCTGGCTGTTCGGCCGGGGGCTCAAGAACCCGCCGGAATATCTCTTCCCTCCGGGATACATGACGGTACCTTCGATGCTGCGCCAGCTCCAGATGAAGGACAAGCTGGAGTTCGGGAAGAAGACCTTCCGCGAGCTGGAGGACGAAGGCTACGTCGTGGCGGGAAGCCCGGAGACGGTGGCGCAGCGCATCCGCGCCATCCACGCCGAACTGGGCTTCGGGATCATGACGGGTCTCCTGCAGTTCGGGCCGATGCCCCACGAGCAGACGGTGAAGAGCATGGAGCTGTTCGCCCGCAAGGTCATGCCGCAGCTCCGGCCGCTCTGAGCCGACCGGGCGTCGGCCGGCCGCCGCGACCGAGCGGAGGGCCCGCGGCTGCCCCGGGGTGTGCGGGGCGGGCCGGCCATCTTAGGAGGTGGTTCGCTTATGGTGCGGATGCATTCCGAGATTCCCTTCTCCGGGCTCCGCCGGGCCAGGCCGGTTGTCTTCTGTCTGGCCGCGCTCCTCGCGCCGGCGCTGGCGCCGGCGGCGGCCCAGGCCGCGGCCAGCGGCCCCGTGACGATCGGCATCGTGCTGCCGAACACCGGCCCGCTGGCCGTGGTGGGGCAGGAGACCGTCCGGGGCTTCGACCTGTACATGAACAAGATCGGCCTGAGGGCGGGGGGCCGCGAGATCCTCGTGATCAAGGAGGACGAGGAGGGGAAGCCCGATGTCGGCCTGACCAAGGCCAAGAAGCTGGTGGAGCGGGACGGCGTGCACCTCGTCCTCGGGCCCACCAACAGCGCCACGGCCCTGGCCCTTCGGGACTATATCGACGCCCAGCGGATCCCCCTGGTGGTTCCCCAGGCCAACACGCGGATCCTGACGGCGCCCGGGAAGGCCAGCCGGTGGATCCTCCGGCTTATCGAGACCAGCGACCAGGGCTGCTACCCCATGGGCGCCTGGATGATGAAGAACACGCCCTACCGCAAGGTCTTCGCCATGGGCGCGGATTTCGCCATCGGCCACCACTCGGCTGAGGCCTTCATGGCCGGCTTCAAGGCGGCGGGGGGCCAGGTGGTGAAGGAGGTCTACCCGCCCCTCAACACGCTGGACTTCGCGCCCTACCTGACCCAGATCGCCGCCACCCCGGCCGACTTCGTGTGGGGCTGGATCGGCGGGTCCGACAGCCCCCGCTTCGTGAAGCAGTACCAGGAGTACGGGTTCAAGGGCAAGGTCCCCCTATACGGCTACAACACCATGGTGGACGACGTGGCGCTGCCCGCCATGGGCGACGCCGCCCTGGGCATCACCACCGTGGGGCACTACACCGCGGCCATCGACACGCCCGCCAACAGGTCCTTCGTCCAGGAATTCGAGCAGAAGTACAGGAACTGGCCCAGCCGGTACGCCGAGGCCGGCTACACGGCGGCCCAGCTCATCGCGCAGGCCACCGCGGACCTGCAGGGGGCGGTGGAGGATCGGGCCAAGCTGCGGGACGCCCTGCTGGCGGCCGCCGAGCGCATCCAGGCCCCGCGGGGGCCCATCCGGTTCGACAAATACCAGCAGGTGATCACCGACATCTACATCATGCGGGTGGAGCGCCGGGGGGACCGCCTGGTGAACGCCGTCGTGGAGCGGATCCCCGCGGTCAGCCAGGAGGACACCTGGAAGTGGTGGCAGAAGCCATGAGATTGCGGAATGCGGATTGCGGAATGCGGATTGGGGGATGGGGGGCCGCCTGCGTTGAGATGAAGGCGACGGGGGCCCAGTAGGTCCATGACCTTCTGGGTCGTCCAGGCCCTCAACGGTGTCTCCTTCGGGATGCTCCTCTTCCTGCTGGCGGCCGGCCTCTCCCTGATCTTCGGGGTGATGAAGGTCCTGAACCTGGCCCACGGGTCCTTCTACCTGCTGGGGGCCTACCTGGGGCTGACCGTCCTCCGCCTCACCCACAGCTTCCTGCTGGCGCTGGCGGCCGCCGCGCTGGGCGTGGCCGCCCTGGCGCTGCTGCTGGAGCGCACGGTGCTGCGGCGGATCTACGGCGAGGAACTGCGCCAGGCCCTCCTCACCTTCGGCGTGCTCTTCATCATTGCGGACCAGGCCCTCTGGATCTGGGGCGGGAACCCCCAGACCCTGCCCAAGCCGGCGGGCTTCACCGCCTCCGTGCGCCTGGGAGACGTCATTTTCCCCTCCTACCGCCTGCTGGTCATCGCCGTGGGCGTCGTGATGGGCGCGGCGCTCTGGTGGCTCCAGGAGAGGACGCGGGTGGGGGCCGTGATCCGGGCCGGCGTGGACGATGAGGAGATGGCCCGCGGCATCGGGGTGAACACGCCGCTCCTCTTCACGGCCGTGTTCGCCCTGGGCGCCTTCCTGGCCGGCTTCGGGGGCGTCATGGGGGGTGCCCTGCTGGGCGTGTACCCCGGCGCCGACTTCGAGGTGTTGCTCCTGGCCTTCGTGGTCATCATCATCGGCGGGCTGGGCAGCCTCAAGGGGGCCTTCGTGGGCGGGCTCCTGGTGGGGCTCATCGACAACTTCGGCAAGGCCTTCTTCCCCGAGCTGGCCCTCTTCACCGTGTTCGCGCCGATGGCGGCCATCCTGGCCGTCCGACCCACGGGCCTCTTCGGGAAGGCATGAGGCCGGCCCGGCTCGTCGGCATCTTCGCCGCGCTCTTCATCCTGGCGGCCCCCGCCTTTCTCTCCACGTACTACCTCGGCCTCCTCACCAAGATGCTGATCTTCGCCCTGTTCGCCATGAGCCTGGACCTGCTGCTGGGCTACACCGGCCTGCCGTCCCTGGGGCACGTGGCCTACTTCGGCACGGGGGCCTACACGGTGGGCCTGCTTTCGCTCCGGGTGGTCAAGACGTTCTGGATCAACGCGCTGGCGGGGCTGGCGGCGCCCACGCTGGTGGCGCTGGGCTTCAACCTGCTGACCATCAGGGCCCGGGGCAGCTACTTCCTGATGATCACGCTGGCGCTGGCCCAGGTGCTGTGGGGGATCGCCTTCGGCTGGCGTTCCTTTACCGGCGGCGACGACGGGCTACCCGGCATCGCCCGGCCCATGCTGGGCGGCTGGTCCATGGCGGGCGAGGTGCCGTTCCACTATTTCGCGGTGGTCGTTTTCGGCGTCTGCCTGTGGCTCCTCTCCGTCGTGGTGCGGTCGCCCCTGGGCCGGGCCTTGGTGGGGATCCGGGAGAGCGAGACCCGGATGCGCGTGCTGGGCTACAACGTGTGGGCCTACCAATACGTGGCCTCGATCCTGGCCGGGTTCTTCGCCGGGGTTGCGGGGGTGCTCTTCGTCTACTACAACGGCTACGTGGGGCCGGCCTACCTGAGCGTGGTGGTATCGGGGCAAGCGCTGCTGATGGTGATCCTGGGCGGTGCGGGCACGCTGGTGGGGCCCGCCCTGGGGGCCGCCATCATCGTCTTGCTGGAGAATTTCCTCAGCGCCTACACGGAACGTTGGCTGACGGCCCTGGGGATCATCTACGTGGTCGTTACCCTCTACGCGCCGCGCGGCGTGCTGGGCATCCTGCGCGACCGCCTGGGCGGGGGGCGGAGGGCCGCGACGTGATCGGGGCGGGCGTGGAGGTGGAGCGCCTGGTCAAGAACTTCGGCGGCCTGCGCGCGCTGGATGGCGTGACGCTGCGCGTGGAGCCGGGCGAGCGCCGCGCCATCATCGGGCCCAACGGCGCGGGCAAGACGACCCTGTTCAACATCATCACCGGCCTGCTGCCCCCCACGGAGGGGCGCATCCTGCTGGAGGGGCGGGACATCACGGGCCTGCCGCCGCACCGGCGTGCGCAGCTCGGCCTGGGCCGGACCTTCCAGATCACGAACCTGTTCCCCAAGCTTTCGGTGCGGGACAACGTGCTCCTGGCCGTGCAGGCGGCCGACCCGGCGCGGTTCACCCTCCACCGCCCGGTGGAAGCCTACCCCCATCTCTTCCGGGAGGCCGAGGCGCTCATGGAGCGGTGGGGATTGCGGGATCGGGCGGCCGCGCCCGTGCGCTTCCTGTCCCACGGCGAGCAGCGGCAGGTGGAACTGCTGCTGGCCCTGGCCGTCCGGCCGAAGGCCCTGCTGCTGGACGAGCCCGCGGCCGGCCTCTCGCCGGCCGAGACGGCCGCCCTGGCCGAGATCATCCGCGGCCTCCCCCGCCAAACCACCATCCTCCTCATCGAGCACGACATGGACGTGGCCTTCGCCCTGGCCGACCGCGTCAGCGTGCTCCACTACGGCGGGGTGGTGGCCGAGGGGACCCCCGACGCCGTCCGCCGGGACCCCCAGGTCGGCGCCATCTACCTCGGCACGGCCGCCCCCCACTTCTGAACCGACAAGGCGGCGAGGCGCCGGCGCAGGTGAGTGTGCGGGTGCCGTGAGGCACCCTCAGGGCGCTCTCGACTTTGCAGGGTCACCAGGAGGTGTGGGGAACCTCGGCGGCGGGCGCGCCGGCGGAGGGTGAGATCAGTCGGGGGCGATGGTTTCGACGGGGACCTGGAGGGAGCGGGTCTGGCCGGCGGCGGCCCGGGCGCGGTCCAGTTCGCGCTTGAGGCGGGCCACCTCGTCCTCCATGCCCTGGAGGCGCTCCAGGACGCACTGCATGGCCCGCGCCACGGGGTCGGGCAGGTCGGTCATGTTCAAGTCGATCCCTTCGGGGACGCGGCGGCCGTCCTTGTGGGTGACGCGGCCGGGGATCCCCACCACCACCGAGTTGGGCGGCACCTCCTTCACCACCACGGAGCCGGAGCCGATCCGGCTGCCGGCGCCGACGGTGAAGGGGCCCAGGACCTTGGCGCCGGACCCGATCACCACCCGGTCCCCGATGGTGGGATGGCGCTTCTTCTTTTCCAGGCTGGTCCCGCCCAGGGTGACCCCCTGGTAGATGGTCACGTCCTCGCCGATCTCGGCGGTTTCGCCGATGACGACACCCATGCCGTGGTCGATGAAGAGGCCGGGGCCGATGCGGGCCCCCGGATGGATCTCGATGCCGGTGAGGAAGCGGGAGATGTGCGAGGTGAAGCGGCCGAGGAACTTCAGCCGATGCGTCCAGAACCAGTGGGCGATCCGATGGAACCAGAGGGCGTGGAGGCCCGGGTAGCAGAAGAACACTTCGACGAGGGAGCGGGCGGCCGGATCCCGTTCGAAGATGGCCCGCACATCGCGGCGGAGCGTGGCCAGCACGGCGCGCCGCCCCCTAGGCCGCCCGCCCGGCCAGGCAGGCGTTGAGATCGCGCAGGAGCTGGTCCGGATCGATCCCGTGCACCTTGGCGCCGTGTTCCACGTCGTCGAACTCGGCGGCGGAGCAATCCAGGCAGGCGACGCCGTACCGGTCGAACACCGGGATGGTCTCGGGGAACCGCCGGACGATCTCCTCGATCTTCATCCAGCGCGTGATCTCCATGGCCGCCCCTCCTGCTCTATGGCCCTGGCCACGCTCCATCCACTCCCATAATACTTTAGGCCGGGCCGACCCCCAAAGTAAAGCGAAATCGCGGGCCGGGGGGTGGGAAGATCGCAGCCCAGAGGGAAGCCCACCAAAAAGGATAGCACTTCGATGCGCCGGGACGCAACCCCGGCGCAACTGGACCTGTGGGCTCTGGCGGAGGGCCCACGGCGTGCGGATGATGGATGAGTAATGCCGCGGGGGGATCGTGACCAATGGGCCAGGCGGCGCGCCGGGGCGCGCCGCCTGGACGGCGGGCGATCTCCGGATGTGCGGGCACGCGCCAAGCCCCGCGTATGACGGGTGTGCACTTCGATCCTGGATGGCCCGGCGGCGGAACCGGAGGACCCTGGCGGAGGCCCGGCTCGCTGCGGCGGATGCGACGGCCCTGCGTTCAGCTCGCCGCCGGGGGTAGCTCGGGGCGGCTGGCCCTCGTCGGGCCTGGCCCGCCCCGAGCCCCACGGCGCCTACCGGTGGTGCCCCGCCCAGCCCCGGGCGCCCTCGCCCTCGCCCCAGTGCGTGCCGGCCTCTGCGTTACCCTGCTGATTCCCCCCCTGCGCGTCACGCCAGGCCTGCTGCCGGTCCTCGCGAAGCTGTTCCCGGTCCTGGTGCAAGGTCTGCTCGTCCTGGTGCAACGTCCCGAAGTCCCCCCGCAGGGATTCCCGGTCCTGCTGCCTGGTCTGCGCCGCCTGCTGGAGGGCTTGGCGATCCGCTTGGACGCCCTGCTGATTGCCCGCCTGCTCGTCCTTTTGGAGCTGCTGGTAGAGCTGGCGCATCTGCTGACGATCCTGCTGGAGCTTCTGTTCCTGCGCCTGGATGTTCTGCCAGTCCTGCAGGAC
>DASPOZ010000103.1:0-34206 GCA_035625755.1 Candidatus Sulfotelmatobacter sp. | reverse complement strand
GGTGTACGGCGCGAGGGAGTTCCCGGATGCTGGCGGTCTCTTGGCCTATGGGCCGAGTCGGGACGACATGTACCGGCGCGCCGCCACCTACGTGGACAAAATCCTGAAGGGCGCCAAACCGGCCGACCTACCGGTGGAGCGGCCCATGCGCTTCGAACTGGTCGTCAACCTCAGGACCGCCATGGCCCTCGGCCTCACCATCCCGCAGTCGGTCTTGATCCGGGCAGACCAGGTGATCAAATGAGCCAAGGGCCCTATCCATCAGTTGCAGGCCCGCTCGCCGGCCGGCCCGTCCACCCCTTCGGAAGAAAGATCGCCCGATGAAGGCCGCGCTCATCGGCCTCAGCCTCGTCCTGTGGATGTTTTCCGGCGTGCCGGCGGGATCGGCCGAGCGGCCGCCGCAGGTGGGCATCTTGTCGCCATTACCTTCCGCGGCCGTTTCCTCCCCGCCGTTTGAGGCGTTTCGCGCGGGCCTTCGCGAGCTGGGGTATGACGAGGGGCGCAACATCCGGCTCGTCTACCGGTGGGCGGACGGCAGCGGGGAACGGCTGGCCGGTTTCGCCTCCGAGCTGGTCCGCCTGAAGGTGGATGTCCTGCTCACTGCCCCCGGCACGCTGACGGCCCTGGCGGCGCTGAAGGCCACGGCCACGATCCCGATCATCTTCGTCGGCGTCGGGGACGCGGTGGGCCTCGGCATCGTCGAGCACCTCGCGCACCCCGGGGGGAACGCCACCGGTCTCGTCAATGAATCCCAAGACAGCGCAGGCAAGCAGTTGGAGATCCTCACGGAGGCGCTGCCCCGGCTGTCCCGCGTCGGCGTGCTCTGGAGGCCGTCCAATCCGTCCTATAAGGACCTGATACACCGATTCGATGATGTGGTCCGCGCCAGGGCCGTGCAGGTGGTCCTGCTCGCGGCCGAGACCCCTGAGGACCTCGTCTCGGCCTTTCAAACGGTCAAGCGAAGGCGCATCCAGGGTCTGGTCGTGCAGGCCGACGAACTCTTCATTCGCGAGGGCCGCCGCATCGTAGACCTGGCCGCAGCCTCCCGCGTTCCGGCGATATACAGGCTTGGCGACCAGGCGGCGCTGGGCGGGCTTATGGCCTTTGGCCCGCGCATCCCGGACATGTACCGCCGCGCTGCGTCGTATGTAGACAAGGTTCTCCGGGGCGCCAAGCCGGCCGACTTGCCCGTGGAGCAGCCCACCCGCTTCGAACTGGTGATCAATCTAAAGACCGCCAAGGCCCTTGGCATCACGTTCCCCCCGTCCATCCGCGTCCGGGCGGATCAGGTGATCCAGTAACACGCTGGGGCTCTGTCCCGGCCGTGGCCCGAGCCGCACCCGCCGTGCGTGTCGCTACAGCGTGTCCGGCGGTCCCGCGCGAGGTCTTCTGTTCCGACCAAGCTGTGCGGGTCTTGTGCGGCGACCGGTGCCGACAAGACCCAAGACGCCCCGAGAGCGGCGGATGGCTAGGCCGGAGGCTTTCGGCCCCTGTTGATGCGTCTTGGGGCGTGTGGCGACCGTCGGGGACCTGTCAAGCCAGAGGTCGCGGGCTCAAATCTCGTCGGCGCCGCCACCTCCACCGTCAATAGTCCGGGACCTTCCTCAAGCCTTCCCGAGGTGGATCCTTCCGTCCTGCTCACCTGATCCGCGCCGGTCTGGGGGCGCGCCGCGTCGGCCCCCCTAAGCACCTGGTTCGCGGCGACGAACCTTCCGGTCCCCCACAAGCACTCCCCGACACCATGCGCGCGCATCAACGCCTGTGCTCGCCACATCCGCCGAAGGAGCGCCCAGGGCGGGGGGGCGGATGCCGCTTCAGGTCGGGCCACGCGCCCGAGCTGCCAACCAATGCGATCTCTCCGACGACCGTGCGGGATGTTGGAGCAAGGGCACTCAGTGGGTGCGTGACGGCCTAGGGGAGGAGGCAAAGAGGGGAACTTTCCTGTCACGCACCGGCAATCCGTTTCCACTTCGGCTCTCCGGCAGACGACCCCCGGATCGAAGTCCGCACCTCAACCCCGCAATTCCACGATGCGAAAGCCCCGCCCACCTGGCCTCACCTGGTCGCCCAGCGTGTGGCATGTCTCGTGCTAATGGCCTTTAGCTTGGTGTCTCTGTGCAGTTGGCAGGCCTCCGCTTCCCTGCGGCACGCAACGGAGGACACGGACCATGGAGTCCCGCGGGCAGCTGATACGGGTTGCAGGACTCGTCGTGATCTCTCTGCTCATGCCGGGCGGCATCCCGCTGGCCCTCGCCGCGCTGGTCGCAGGCCGGATCTGGCGGGAGGGTTCGCCGGGCTGAGGCCGGGGAGCCAATGAACCCGCAGAATGCCCACCTCATCGCCTTCGCCGATGCCCTCACTTCCGGCCGGCTGCACCAGTTCGAGCGGATCGTCAAGGCCGCCTATAGGTCGGGGGTCAGCCGGGAGGATCTGCTGCTCGCCGTAGACATCGGCCGCCTTCTCGTCGAGGTGCCCACGTGGGTCCGCAGCCGCGCCTATGCGGCCGTACACGCGTGGCACTGGATTGCGGCTCGACGGGGCGTGCCCCGGCGGGTGCTGGTGCCGCAGACCGGGTAGCATCCTAGCAGGCTGCTGAAAAAGGCCCACCTGCTGCGTTGGCGGGCTCGCGCGGCACTGCGACGTACGGCCCAAGTACGCCTCGTGCCTCGCATCGCCCGCCGCCTTGCATCTGGACCTTTTTGAGCAGCCTGCAGAAAACACGTTTTTCACCGGCCTAGTGGGTCCTCTGCCTGCCTTGCCTGGCGCCTTCGCCTGAACGCCATCCTCGGCTTCGCTAAACCCTCCCAAGCCCGCCCGTTCCCTCCACCCATGAAACGGGGTCCATTGTCCGGTCCAAGGCGTGCCCTGCGGGCTTCCCGGAGACACGCGCCCGGCCGGAGGAAGCGTTTATTCGCTCCGTCTCCTCTGCGCGTGGGGGGGTGGGGCGAGGTTAGCGGTTGGGGCTTTGCCAGACGACGTGACCGACGAAGAAGGGGCCCAGGGTCTGGATGTATTGGGAGGTCTGGGCCGTCTTCCGCATGGCCTGGACGAGGTGGGACAGCGGGTGGAGGTCGCGGCCGACGAGGCCGATGACGAAATCGTTGTCGTGCCTGTCCAAGCCGTGGCAGGCCAGGCGGATGTCGTGGCCGAGATCGGCGTTGCCGTAGGCGTGGCCGATGGTGCCGTGCTCGCGCAGGATGGCGCCTTGTTCCTGCGGCGAGAGCCGTGCGAAGGCCCCGGCGCGGCGCAGCGGATACCAGATGGCCCAGGGCCAGGCGGGATTCAGGGCCGTCCGGCGGGGGCGGCGCAGCAGCGAGTCCTCCAGGTCCGGTTCGAAGCCGGTGCCGTAGGTGCGGCCGAGCATGGTGAAGTCCGGCTTCTGGATCAGCCCGGCCAAGGGCCCGGAGTTGAGCAGTTCCCGGAGGCGGGTGGCGAAGAAGCGCGGGTCCTCGCTGATGGCCAGGATGCCCACGCCCCTCGGGTCGTTCACGTCGTGGTACAGGACCCCCTCGATCTGTCCGGTCTCCAGCGCCTCCACCAGGGGTTTGCTCTCGGTGCATCCGCCGAAGGCCTGGAACTGCATGAAGAGGCGCCGGTTCGACGTCTGCTGGTTGGCCCCGCGCTCCCGGACGTCCACGCGAACATCGGCGGGCTGGATCACCGGATGCCCCTGCGGGTGGGTGCTCATGGGCGGCACCCTAGCACGGCCGCCCGGCGTTGACAACCCGCGAGCGCCCTCGCGCACGCCAACGCCATGGGGCCTACGCCTCCGCCTTCGGCGGGATGATCGGGATGATGACGCACGCCGCCCGGTCGGGGCCGATGTGCAGCGTGGTCTTGGCCCCGAAGATCTGCGGCGGGCGGTCGCGCGGGTCGTCGTGCAGGAACGGGCCGCAGCCGCGGAGCTCGTTCTTGAAATTCGCGAGGCGCCCGCCGCTCGGCCCCGCATACTCGTAGTCCTTGCCGCGCACGGTGAGGCCGATCCGGTAGCCTGGGGGCACCACGATGGAGGTGGGCCAGACCTCGATGTTCAGCTCCACCACCTGTCCGGGGGTCAGGGGCTGCTGCGCATCATGGGTGTGGTATGGGCGGTACGGCGTGCTGAGGTCCGGGTTGAGCTTGCGGTGCGACGCCCGGAGCCAGCCCTGGGCGATGGGTGTGTGGGGATCGATGGCGCCCTGGAAGACCACCTCCTTCCCGTCCGGGGCGAGGACGCGGAGCACGAGGAAGAGGTCCGCGTCCGTCGTGGAGGACGAGACGAACAGCCTGGCCGCTGACGGGCCGGTGATCTCCGTCTCCCGGTCCAGCGGCGGCGAGAGGAAGGTGACGCCGGCGCCCATGGCGTCGTACTCGATACGTCCCGTGGCGGCGACTGGCGTCCAACTGAGGCTGCGGTCGTCCGGGTTGAGGTAGAGCCGGGTCCACCGGGTGCGGGCGATGGGCCATTCGTCCTCCATGCGCTCCACGAACCCGTCGAGGCGCCGCACCTGGAGCTGCACGCGAGGTTGGCGCTGCCAGCCGTTGTCGACGCGCTTCAGGAAATAGTCGAAGAAGCGCTTCTGGAGCAGCCGCCCGTAGTCCGTGTAGAAATGGGTCCAGTGCTCCAGCCCGTGCGCCTCGAGCCACTTCTGCTTGGATGCCGCGCGCACGAAGCCCTCGAAATTCCCCCGCGGGTGCAGGCCCTGGCCGCCCCAGTTCGCCGCGGAGAGGAAGGGCACGGTGACCTTCGACCAGACCGGCGAACGGGCCTGCTGGTACGCATCGTCCAGCGGGTGGGCGAGGATCTCCTTTCTGAGGTCGCACCGGTTTCTGGCCAGCTCCCCCTCGGAAAGGGTTTCGGTCCCACAGACCAGTTCCCCGGTGACCCGGCTGCGGCGGCCCCGCTCGCCTAGGCCGTACTGCACGGTCTTCACCTGCATGTCGTACCATTGGGCCCAGAAGGAGCAGAGGATGCCCCCGTGGCGCGTCATGTCGCGGTACCAGTCGGCGGCGCCTTCCCAGATGCACATGGCCGCCAGGTGCGGGGGCTGCAGCGACGCCACGTGCCATTGGTTGATGGCGTAGTAGGAGATCCCGTTGAGGCCCACCTTGCCGCTGCTCCACGGCTGGACGCCGGCCCACTCGATGCAGTCGTAGAAGTCCTTGGTCTCGCGCGGCGAGAAGTGGTCGATGTACCCCGGCGAGCAGCCGGCGCCCCGCGAATCCACCCGCACGCAGGCGTAGCCTTCGGGCACCCATTTCTCCGGGTCCACCACCTCCCAGCTCTGGTACTTGTTGCTCGAGCCGGCCGCCACATCCGGGTGCTGCGCGACCATGCGCTCCCACTGGTCCGGGTACCCGTCCTGAAAGGCGAGGCCTTTGGCGTAGGGGCCGTAGCTCAGGAGTGCCGGGTACTTGCCCTCCGGGATCGGCCGATAGACGTCGGCGCGCAGCACCAGGCCGTCGTCCATGGCGATGGGCACGTTCCAATCGATCCGCATCCCGTCCCTGACTTCAGATTTTTCGAGTCCCATGTCTCCCCGTGGCTCCTGAGGTGTTGGGTGTCGAGGTGGTGGCATGCAGGCCGCGATGGCGCGCCGCCCGCCGGGCGTTCCCTCATCGGCCTCGCCGGGGAGACGACCGGGCATCCCGGCACGGGCTCATCGTAGCGGAGAAGGTTTGGGTTTGTCTAGAACAGATCGGACGGCACGGCGATGCCGGCGAAGTCGGCGTCCTTCAGGGGGCGGTCCGGGATGATACCGAGCAGAGTGAAGTAGTGGTAGAGCTGGCGGAGGTGGTGGGCGGTGTGGCCGAGCGCCAGCTCCAAGAGGGCGCCGACCGTGGCCGGGCCGAAGTAGGTCTCGACCACCTTCGCGAGGGCGCCGGGCTCCTCGGTGAGGGTGCGATCCAGCCGGGCCAGGACCTGGTCGCCGTACTCGACGATGGCGCGGCCGGTTCGGTAGGCGAGGGCGAGCTGCTCGTACCGGCGGACCATCTCCGCGGTGTAGCGGCCGCTCGCGGAGGCCTGCAGGCACACGTCGGGGCGTTCGAAGGTGTGCCAGGTGAGCTGCCGTAGGGTGCGGGCCCGCTCGGGCGAGACCCAGTCCAGTTGATCGTCCGGGATCTGGAGGACGGCGCGGCGCACGCCGGCGAAGAGGTGGCGGTACTCGGCGAGCATGTCTTCAGGGGCAAGGGCCTGGGACTCCCGGGCCCGGATCCCCAGCGCGTCGGCCAGTTCCCGGGAATTGAACCCGATGATCGCGCGCCCGCCGACGAGCGTCACGGGCAGGGCCGTGATCCCCAGCCGGGCCAGCGTGGCGCGGGCCTCCGCGTCGTGCTCGACGTCTTTCACTTCGAAGGGGATCCCGTTGGACGAAAGAAACTCTTTCGTTCGCCCGCAGGTGAATCACCCCGGCCGAACGTAGACCGCCACCGCGTCCATCACGCCTCCCGTGGTTCTGGCCCCGGCCTCCAGCCGGCGCACACAAAATATCATACCGCGCGGGGCGAGGCGGCACAACGGGCGAGGTCTGGGAGCGGGCAGGTTCGGGTCCGGCCGTGTGGCTCGCATCCCACCCTTGCCTCGATCGGCCGGTCCCGAAGTTCCCTCATATCGGAATGGCCACGGCCGATCCAACGGCACTTCTCCGTCACCCGGTTCCGCAGCCTTCCTCCGGGCCCGGCGGCCCCCGCTTGGAGGCGCAGCGCCTGCCTCCCTGCCTCAGCGTCGCCAAGGCCGAGCCGGCCGACAAAAAATGGCATGCCGGCTGCTATTGAGCATGCTAAGTAGTCTCCCTGCTGGAAATAGCTACAGCAGTAGGGAAGGGTGGTTTTTAGACTGAGTTATGCATACGACTTTTGATGTAGGTAAGGGGACGGGATCTTCCAAGTGCCCGGCCTGCTTGCCCTGGGAGGGCCTAAAATGAGGGCGAAGCGGAGACGGAAAAGCGGGCGGATCAAGCTGCCCGCGGTCCTCCAGGGCTCAGTGGATCTCCGATACGAAGTGACCGTGATCGACCTCAGCATGTCCGGGGCGATGATCGAACACTCCGACCGTCTCTCGCCTGGGCGGACATGCTTCCTCTTCCTGCCCCTCCCCGGTCTGGACCTCCGCCTGCGTGCCCAACTCGTCTGGAGCCAGATCAACAAAATCGATAAAGTTTCGCAGGGGGGAGGGAACATTCGTTTCCGATCCGGGGTGCACTTCCCGCATCTCACGGAGGGAGAAGTGGCCCGCCTGCGGCAGTACCTCACTACGGTAAGCGGGGAAGGGACAGACCAGGCACGGGCGGCGCTTCTGGCCCCGGACCCCGAGGAGGATCCAGCCGCCGCCAAGCCCGAGGAAGAGCACGGGCTACCCGACTCGGCCTTCTTCAGCCGCTTCCGGTAGGCCTGCAGGGGCCGCCCGAAGGCGGAGGGGCAGCGGACGCCCACGCAACAGCCGAGCGTCGCCCATACCGCGAGCCCCCATCGTCTCCCCCGCCACAGCGTTCCAATCCATCCCCACGCTCGCCCCCGTCGAGAGCGGTCGCCTCAACCGTAGTGCGCGGCGCGGCACGGTCTCGGCGGCGCCTGATCGTCCTTGCCGTCGGTAAGCTTCCCGAAGGGAGTGAGGCCTGCCGGAACGGATGGCCGGCTTGGGGTCTCCTGATGTTGATGGCGGCCGGACGGTTGCCAAGAGGATACAGGATGTATCCGGTCGGGAAACCTGCCGGCGCTCGGGCGAACCCGAAAGCATACTGGAACTCCAATCTTTCCAAAGACTTCGCGCTGGCCTTGCGGATGGCACGCCCTCTGCTTTCCCGTGAAGGCAGGGGAGGAAGGAAAATGCTAGATCGAATCGACTGCCTGACGTTCTTGACGGTCCTGGTGGCCGGCCACAAGACCGGTCAGTTCGAGGATGCCGTAAAGCTCGCCTACCATGCGGGGGCCAGCCAGGAGGACCTGCTCACGGCGGCGGAGATCGGCCGCGCTCTGGCCAACGTCCCCGACCCCGTGGTGGTGAAGGCCTACTCCACCATCCGGGCCTGGCACTGGCTCACGCCTAGCGGCCTCGGAAGCAACCCGGAATTGGCGGCCCAGGCCGCCTGAGGCACATCCCGTCCCGCCCCGCGGCGCAGCGGCGCCAGTGAAGTCGTCCCTCCCGGATCCCGCCTCCCCCTGTTCCCTCACCCATCTGCGGCAGGTGCCTTCGCGGCAGGCTGCCATCGCGCGTCTGCTCGATCAGCGGCGCCAGTATTTCAGCGCGCCGGCGGAGAGAAGGGCGCGGGGTGGAAGGAGGTCGCCGATCACGCCCATCAACAAGTCGGCGAGGGCCGGGCGGCGCTGGAGGAAGCGGGCGGCGCCGTTGGCCATGGCGGGGCGGCGGAGGATGGCCTGGAGCGCGGCGCCGAGGCGTTCGCGGGCGGCGAGGGTACGGCGTTGGTCCCGGTCGAAGCGGGCGAGGAGGGGCGCCGCGGGGCGGCCGGACCGCAGGATCCGCACGATGCACCCAGCGGCGCGCTGGGCGCTTTGGAGCGCGTGAAAGACGCACTCGCCGGTGAACGGGTCGTAGAAGCCGGCCGCATCGCCGATCAGCAGGGCCCCCCGGGCGGCGGTGCGGCGGGCCCGATAGGCCAGCGGGCCGAGGCAGCGGAGGGGTCCGGTGCGGCGCATCCTGCCCACGGCGGTCTCGGCCCTGGGGAAGGTGGCGAGCCTCCGGTCGAACAGCTCATCCTGGCGTGCCCTCCACGCCTGGGCCACCGCCTGGTCCACGACGATGGCCGCGTTGATCCGCGACTCGCCGATGGGGTTCAAGATGCAATAGGATCCGTCGCCGACCGAGATCAGGCCGTGGTCCCCGAGGCCTGAAGCGCCCTCGTATGAAGCCACCAGGGCCATCCGCCGCAAGCGCGGATGGGGGCGATGGAGGGCGAGGCGGCGGGCCACGACCGAGTTCCGCCCGTCCGCGCCCACCACCAGCCGCGCCCGATAGGCCTCGGGGCCCTGCGGGCCGACTCCTTTTACGCCGCCCACGCGCCCGTCCTCGCGGATCAGGTCGGTCACCCGAAACCCCTCCAGGCACTTCACCCCCCAGCGCCGCGCGTGCCCCAGCAACAGGGCGTCCAAGGTGGCCCGCGGGATGCCGAGCGCGTAGGGGCGCCCGCCGTCGCTCCGGGCGGGGGCGGGATAGGTGGCGGTGAAGGTGGTGCCATCGGGCGAGACCAGCTCCATCCCCGACAGGCGCCGCGCGCCCCCCGCCTGCACGGGGCCGAGGAGGTCGAGGCGATGGAGCAGGCGCACCGTCCCCGGGCTTAAATAGTCGCCGCAGGTCTTGGGGCGCGGGAAGGCCGCCCTATCCAGCAACAGCGCGTCGATGGATCGCTGCGCCAGGAGCGCTGCGAGCACGGAGCCCGCCGGGCCGGCGCCCACGATGATGACGTCACTCATGCCTCACCGGTCCTGGGTCTCGAGTCCAAGGTCCCGTGACATCGGGACGGTGTCGGCGACGAGGGCGAGGCGGAACCAGGGATGCCTGCTGGTTCTGGCGGGCGCGAGGCCGGCCCGGGCGGCCATCCGGCGGAGCTCCTCGGGCCGGAAGCCGCGGCGGATGGACATGGGGCCATCGTGGCGGGTCAGGCGATTCGGCGAGAGGAGGCGGGTGGCAAGCGCCGTGAGGGCACACGCCATCCGGCTGCGGCGCAGGTCGTTCACGATCACCCCGCGGCGGGCGATGCGCGCCATCTCCCGCAGCAGGCGGACGCCCTGATCCTCGCTGAGGTGGTGGAGGAAGAGTGACGAGATCACGACGTCGAAGCTTCGATCCGGGTAGGCCAGGGACGGTGCCTCGGCCCGGCGCACCCGGAGCTCCGGATAGTCTGCCGCCCATGCCGTGGCGGCGCCCACGGCCTGGGGGCTTCGGTCCAAGGCCTCGATGGTCACGGAGAGGCCGCGCCGCCGGGCCCACCGGCAGATGGCCCGGGGGATGTCCGCGGCGCCGGTGGCGACATCGAGGATCGCGAGCGGGGCCCGGGGGTTCCCGGCGATCATCCGGCGCAGATGCAGGAGGATCGTGCGCACGCCGCCGAAGTACCGGTTCAGCCGTTCCAGGTCGCGGAGGCTTTCCCGCACCTCCGCGTCGGGATTGTCCGCCCGGTCCAGCAGCTCGACGACCCCCTCGAGCCTGGGGATGGGTGCGAAGCCGTTCATGGGCTTTCCGGCCTCCGTGCAGCCGAAGGCGGCCGTGGCCTCCGGGCACGGCGAATCCTCCCACAATGCTGCAATCTGCACAACTCCCATGCCCGACTGCCGGTTCCTGTCGCCCGAGTATTGCCTTTACCCCCGGCCCCCTGCGAGAATGCACGGGCCGCGGGGGCGGGCATCCCGGCGGGCGGAAGGGGCTCGGCATGTGGGAGGAGGCAGAGATCCGGGTGAACGATCGCGTGGCCATCCCGCGCGGCGAAGTCCGGTTCCGGTTTACGCCCAGCGGGGGCCCGGGCGGGCAGCACGCCAACCGGTCGGCCACGCAGGTGGAGCTGCTCTTCGACGTGGGACGCTCCCCCAGCCTCACGGACCAGGAGCGGGCGCGCGTGGGGGCCGCCCTCAAGGGGTATATCGACGGTGGGGGCATCCTCCACCTCGTTTCCCAGGCCACCCGCAGCCAGTACCGCAACCGGGAGGACGTGCTCCTGCGCTTCCAGCGGCTCCTCCGCGGCGCCCTGCGCGTGCCCAAGGCCCGGCGGCCCACCCGCCCCACGGCGGGGGCCCGCCGGGCACGGCTGGAGGGGAAGCGCCGGCGAGCCGAGGTGAAGCGCGCCCGCCGCCGGCCCCCCGCCGCGGAGTGAGACCCGCCGCGGGGCCATAGCAGGCTGCTGAAAAAGGCCCATCTGCGGCGTTGGCCCGCTCGCGCGCTCGCTGCGGCGTACCCGGAGTACGCCTCACTCGGCCCTTCGCGCGCCGCCTTGCATCTGGACCTTTTTGAGCAGCCTGGGCAACAGAGATTTTCAGTATCCCGTTAGGCTGGTCAAGAGGCGGCGGTCGGAATTATACTGGCGCCCATGACGGACCTCATCGCGAACTGGATCCGGAACGCTGCGGACCTGCGCACCCTGGTGGATTCGCTGGCCGGCTCCAAGGCGGTGGCCTTGGACACGGAATCGGACAGCCTCCACCACTACCGGGAGAAGGTCTGCCTGGTCCAACTCGCCACCGAGACGGGCGCGTCCTACCTGATCGACCCGCTGGCGTTCGGCGACCTTTCGGCGCTGGCCCCCCTCTGCGCGGACCCCGGCACGGTCAAGATCTTCCACGCCGCGGACTACGACCTCACCTGCCTGAAGCGGGACTTCGGCTTCCACTTCGTGAACCTGTTCGACACCATGATCGCCTCCCGCACCCTGGGCCTGGCCGAGATCGGCCTGGACGCGGTGCTCCTCAAGTACTTCCAGGTGATCCCCGGCAAGTCCCGCCAGCGGGACGACTGGTCCGAGCGCCCGCTGAGCCCGGCCCAGGAGGCCTACGCCATCACCGACGTGCGCTACCTGATCCCCCTCCGCGAACGCCTGCTGGCCGACCTGCGGGCCATGGGCCGAGAGGCGTGGGTGCTGGAGGAGTGCGAGGCGGTGGCGGCCATCCCGGCCGGCGGCAAGGTGTTCGACCCCGACGGCTTCCTCTGGCTCAAGGGCGCGCGCCGGCTCGACGGGCGGCAACTGGCCGTGCTGCGCGCGCTCTACCGGGCCCGCGAGCGCTGGGCGGAGGCGGCCGACCGGCCGGTGTTCAAGGTCCTGGGGAACGAGACGCTGGTGCACCTGACCCTGGCGTGCCCCAGGACGCCCGAAGGCCTGCTGAAGATCCGGGGGTGCTCGCCGTACGTCCTGCGCCGGTACGGGGAGGGGATCTTCCAGGCCATCGCGCAGGCCGCGGTTCTTCCGGAGGCGGAGTTCCCCGCGTATCCGGAGTCGGCGCGACGCCACGTGCCCGGGATCGTGCAGCGGCGGGGCGAGCGCCTCAAGAAGTGGCGCGAGGTTGCCGCGCCCCGCTTCGGCCTCGACCCCGGCATCTTGCTCCCGCAGCGCCTGATCGACCGGCTGGCCGAGGAGGGCCCGGGGGACCTGGAGGCGCTGGCCAAGGTGGAGGGGTTCCGCCGCTGGCGCGCCCACACCTTCGGGCCCGAGATCCTCGCCTGCATGCCGGACCCGCTGGCGCACGAGGGGCCCCTGCGGCGGCGCCGGCGCCGCCGGCCGCGGCGGCGGCGCCCCCAGGGCTAAGGTCAGGCCGGGACTGGCGACGGGTGCGACGGCCAGAGGCCCGGTAGCAAAAGGGGTCACCGATGACGACGCATGTACCCTCTCCCTCCTTCGGCGTGCTGTTGCCCACGCGCGAAGCCGTGATGTCGGGCGCCACCAGCGCGCGGCCCCTCCTGGAACTGGCCGAGCGGGCCGAGGCGTTGGGGTTCGACTCCGTCTGGGTGGGGGACAGCATCACGGCCCGGCCCCGCTTCGAGGCCATCACCACCATGGCGGCGGTGGCCGCGTGCACGCGGCGCGTGCAGATCGGCACGGCCGTGCTCCTCTCGCACCTGCGCCATCCCGTGCTCCTGGCCCACCAACTGGCGAACCTGGACGTGATCGCCGAGGGGCGGATCATCCTGGGCGTGGGGGTGGGGGCCAAGGGAGCCGCCAACGTCCAGGAATCGGCCGCCCTGGGGGTACCCTTCGGCAGGCGCCTCGGCCTCTGGGAGGAGGGGATCACCCTGATGCGGCGGCTCTGGAGCGAGCCGTCGGTCACCTTCGAGGGGCGGCACTTCCGCGTGGAGCAGGTGGCCCTGCAGCCGCGGCCGGTGCGCCGCGGCGGGCCGCCCGTCTGGCTGGGCGGCAGCGTGGATGCCGCCATGCGCCGCGCCGGGCGCCACGGGGACGGGTGGATGCCCATCAGCCCCACCCCCGCCGCCTTCGCGGAGAGCTTTCAGAAGGTCCAGGCGTACGCGCAGCAGTTCGGCCGCGACCCCGGCGCCATCCACCCGGCCCTCTACACCACCATCAACGCCGGGCCCGACCCGGCGAAGGCGCGGCAGGAGATGCGGACGTTCATCGAGAACTACTACGGCGTCCCCTTCGAGAAGCTGGCCGCAGCCCAGGGGCACTTCGCCGGCACGGCAGGGGAGGTGGTGGCCGCGCTGTCCGGCTTCGCGGCGGCCGGCGTGCGCACCATGATCCTCCGGTTCGCCGGGGCGGACCAGGGCGCCCAGCTCGAACGCTGCGCCGCCGAGATCCTGCCCCGGCTCCGCGCCGCCCACTAAGACGTTCGGTGGTTCGGCTGTTCGGTCGTTCGGTGGTACTCGGGGTTCCTGGGGACCGACGGCCGAGGGGTTCCGGGAAAAGGAACCACCGAACCACCGAACCCCCGAACTGCCGAACGACCGAACAGGCATGGGCATGGAAACGACGCTGACGCGGGAACGGATCGAGGCGTGCACCCGTTCGGGGGGGTGGCCCAACAAGACTCTGGGCGATTACCTGGATCGCGCGGTGGCTGCGGCTCCCCGCAAGGTGGCGGCGGTGGATGCCGCGCACCGCCACACCTACGAGGACCTGGCCCGCCTCGCCGACCGCATCGCCCACGGCCTGCAAGCCCTCGGCCTCGGCCCCGGTACGGCCGTGGCCTGCCAGCTCCCCAATTGGACGGAGCTGCTCCTCATGATCCTGGCGGCCGACCGGCTCGGCGCGCCGCTCACCCCCATCCCGCCCATCTACCGCGCCAACGAGCTGCGTTTCATCCTGGGCCTCCTGGAAGCGCCCGTGCTGGTCATCCCCGAGACGTTCCGGAACCACGCCTACGTCCCCATGGTGGGCGGACTGCGCGCGGAGCTGCCCCGGCTGGAGCACGTCTTCGTGGCCCGCGGAACGCCCGGGGAGGGGATGCGCCCCTTCGCGGATCTGGCGGGGACGGCGTGGGAGGCCCGCCCCGGGCGTCGCGCCCTGCCCGGCGCGGACCCCAACGCCGTGTGCGAGGTGATCTTCACCTCGGGCACCACGGGGGAGCCGAAGGGGGTCATGCACACGGCCAACACCATCCTGGCCATCGTGCTGCCCCTGGTGGAGCGGCTGCGGTTCACGGACCGGGACGTGGTCCTGATGGCCTCCACCATCGCCCACCAGACTGGCTACCTGTACGGGATGACGCTGCCCCTGGTGCTGGGCGCGCGGCTGGTATGGCTGGACGTCTGGAACGCGGCCGAGGCGGCCCGCCTCATCGAGGCCGAGGGCTGCACCTACACCATGGGGGCCACACCGTTCCTCCAGGACCTCACCTACACCCCGGCCCTGGCCCAACACAACATCTCCGCCCTCCGACTCTTCATCTCCGCCGGGGCCTCCATCCCGCGGAAGCTGGTGCGGGACGCGCGGGAGAACCTGCGCTGCGCCATCTCGGCCGGCTGGGGGATGACGGAGAACGGCCTGGTATCCTGCAACGGCCTGGAGGACCCCGAGGACAAGGTGTGCGGGACCGATGGCCGTCCCCTGCCGGGCATGGAGCTGGCGGTGGTGAACGACGGGGACCGCCCCCAGGCGGCCGGCGTGGAAGGGCACCTGCTGGTGTGCGGGGCCGCCCAGTTCGTGGGGTACTTCAAGCGGATGGAGTACACCCGGCAGTGCCATACGGCGGACGGCTGGTTCCGCACCGGCGACCGGGCGGTGCTGGACGCGGAGGGCTACGTGAGCATCACCGGCCGCTCCAAGGACATCATCATCCGGGGCGGCGAGAATATTCCCGTCGCCGAGGTGGAGAACCTTCTGTTCGCCCACCCCAAGGTGGCCCAGGTGGCCGTGGTGGCCATGCCCGATCCGCGGCTGCAGGAACGGGCCTGCGCCTTCGTCATCCCCAAGCGGGGCGAGACGGTGACGCTGGCGGAGATCACGGCCTACCTGGAGGCCCGGCAGGTGGCCAAGTACAAGTGGCCGGAGCGCCTGGAGGTGGTCACCGAATTTCCCACGACGCCCAGCGGCAAGATCCAGAAGTTCCGGCTGCGCCAGGCCGTGGCGGAGAAGCTCGGCCAGGATCTGGCGCGCTGACGGCGCCGGACGCCCGTGCCGGAGGAAGCCCGTCGCGCGCGCGTTCCGTTGCGCTGGGAGGAGCGGTACGCTACACTTTGAGTCGAGCACGGAGGTTTGCGCGATCCGTTGGTCAGGAGGATCGAATGAAGAAGACATCGTTGTGTATCCTGGGCCTGCTGGTGGCCGCCGGCCTCTCCCTCGCCGAGGGCGACGCGTTCGCCCGGGCGGGCGGCGGCCTGAGCTCCGGCAGCCGCGGCTCGCGGTCGTTCTCTAGCCCCAGCCGCCCGTACACGTCACCTTCCAGCCCGCAGGCGGTCAGGCCGGCCCCGGCGCCGCAGCCCGCTCCCGGGTCCGGCAGCCCATTCTGGCGGGGTCTGGCCGGCGGCATGCTGGGCGGTCTCCTGGGAGGGATGCTGTTCCGCGGCGTGGGCGGCGCCGGCATCGGCCTGATGGACCTCCTGTTGCTGGCGGCCATCGGGTACGGCATCTACTGGTGGGTGAAGAAGCGGCGCGAGGAGGAACCGGTGCCTGCCGAGGGCTATTACGAGCGGCAAGCCGGTGTGGGGTACTACGGGCCGCAGTTGACGGAGGGGGCCACGTCCACCCAGGAGCCGCTGTTCCAGGACGGGGACCTCCAGGCGGCCCTCGGCCACATCCGCCAGATGGACGCCCGGTTCGACGAGGCCGCCTTCCGCGAGCTCTGCGAGGACAATTTCTTCAAGATCCAGGCCGGCTGGATGAACCGGGAGGTGGATCCCATCGCCAACCTCCTCACCACCGAGATGCAGAACGAGTTCCGCAAACAGCTCGACGGCCTGAAGCAGCAGGGGCGGATCAACCGCCTGGAGAACATCGCGGTGCGCAAGGTCGAGATCACCGAGGCCTGGCAGGAGACGGGCCAGGACTACATCACCGTGCGCTTCCTGGCCAACCTGCTCGATTACACGGTGGACGAGCGCACCGGCCAGGTGGTGGAGGGGAGCAAGACGGACCCCGTGAAGTTCGAGGAGTACTGGACGTGGACGCGCCCCGTGGGGCCGAACCCGTGGCGCCTGTCGGCGATCAACCAGCCGGACTGACAGGCCGCTGAAAAAGGCCCATCTGCGGCGTCGGCGCGCTCGCGCGGCGCTGCGACGTACGGACCAAGTACGCCTCGCACCTCGCATCGCGCGCCGCCTTGCATCTGGACCTTTTTGAGCGGCCTGAGCAAGAGAGCGCTTTTCAGCCTCCTGCTAAGGCCGTGGCGCGCCGCGTCCCCGACCGCCCGGCAAGGGCGGGGCGCGGGGACGGCGAAAGGGTTCCGATGATCCCCGAGAAAGAGGCGCACGTGCGGCGGATGGCCGAACGGGATCCGGAGATCCTGCGGCTGCTGACGGAAGGTTACGAGTTCGTCACCAACGCGTTCCGTCCCGGCCGGAAGCCGGCGGGGCTCCGCATCCCGGACGCCGAGGGGGTGGCGCAGGGGCTTGGAGGAGAAGGGTACACCGTCGCCCTCGCCAGCGCCTACGACGAGCAGGGCGTCCCCCGCCCTGAGATGGCGTCCGTGTGGCGGCGGCGCCGCGCCTAGCAGGCTGCTGAAAAAGGCCCATCTGCGGCGTTGGCGCGCTCGCGCGGCGCTGCGACGTACGGACCGAGTACGCCTCGCGCCTCGCCTCGCGCGCCGCCTTGCATCTGGACCTTTTTGAGCAGCCTGGGCGGAAGCACCTTTTTCAGCAAGCTGTGGGCGAACCCGACCGCTCCTCGTGCGGCCAGGCCCATCCCCTCCGGCCACGGATCAAGCCCAGAAACACGAAGGCCCCCGGCCGCGAACGGCCGGGGGCCTGAGTTGCTGCGAATTGGCCGCAGCCTACTTCACGCGAGGCCAGGTGATGCGCAGGGCGATGGGCATGCGCGGTGAGCCGTCGTAGAACTGGTGAACCGTGGTTTCGCCGTACTTGGCCCGATAAGCATCCATCAGCACCGGCAGGCGGGCCTCCATATCATCCACCTTGGTGGCCTTGGCCCTGAAGAGCGTGCGCCCGATCTTCAGGCTGGCCTCGGGGTTGGCCTGGAGGTTCCGCGCCCAGTGGGAGGTGGGGCCGTTTCGATCCTTGCCGGTCATGAGCCAGACGACGCCGTCCTCGTACACGAACCACAGCTCGACCGTCCGCGGCCTCCCGGTTTTCCGGCCGGTGGTGGTGAGGTCGAGCTCCTGGCTTTCCAGGAGGAGCCGTTCCCCCTCCTTCCGATCCGGGCCGGCCTTCTGCAGGGTGGGCACCGTGGACCTCCGCCGACGTGGAGAGACACAGCTGCGAGGGGCCCAGGGAAACCGGCCGCCTCTGTTTCATTCAGGGAGGATCACCGTCAGGGTCTGTGCTGCCTTGGAGGACCGCGCAGGGCCTGAGGGCGCGGGCCGTGTAGCCCCCTCCACCGCTTCGCCCGCAATCAAACGGTAACACGGTAAAGGATTGAGCGTCAAGGATTCTTCGCCCTCTCCCGGCCGGTATTTTCGACTGGTTCCGGCGGTGGGGTGGGCCCCTAGTCCGATTCCGGCACACCCCTCTGGGCTCAATTTGTTCCTTGAGTTTTCATGGGCTTTGGGCTATTTTTACATGCGTTTATGCGCCCCCAGACCCCCAGGTCGAACCCTCGGTGGCGTTCGGGGGCACTTTCCTTTTCGGGGCCGCGGGAACCCTGCCGTGGCGGTTCCGGGGCGGGGGAAGGCCTGCCTTCGCAGGCCGGTGGAAAGGGGCTCACCACCCCTGCCCGCTGCCCCGGGGCCGGATCCTGGGGCGTTGGGCCGCCTGCGCGGCACTGCGGGGTACGGAGCGAGTAGGCCCCGCACGCGCCCCGCCTCGTATCTGGGCCTTTTTGCCCGCCTTTGGCGGGTTTGATCGGCTTGCGGGAAGGCAGTTTTTCGGCCGTCTGTGGGGGCCTCCGGGGGGAAGGGTGGGGCAGCAGGAGATCTTGGCGCGTTTCAAGGATCGGAATGTCCTCGTCCTGGGCGATCTGATGGTGGACGAGTACATATGGGGCAGGGTGTCCCGGATCTCGCCGGAGGCGCCCGTCCCGGTGGTGGAGGTGACCCACGAGAGCCTCCGGGCGGGAGGCGCCGCCAACGTGGCGGCCAACCTACGGTCGCTGGGGGCCCAAGTCCACGTGGTGGGCGTCGTGGGGAGCGATCCGGCGGGCGAGCGCCTGGTTCACGAGCTCGAAGGGCTCGGCGTCAAGGGCGACGCCGTGGTGGTGGACCGTGAGCGCCCCACCACCGTCAAGACGCGGGTGGTGGCCGGCAGCCAGCACGTGGTCCGCTTCGACCGGGAGGACGCCGGCGACCTGCACTCCGGCACCACCCGGCGCCTGGTGGAACGGGTCCGCGAGCGGCTGCCGCACGTGCACGCGCTCCTGATCTCGGACTACGCCAAGGGCGTGGTGAGCCAGGGACTCGTGCGCCAGGTGCTGCCCCTGGCGCGCCGCCTGAGCAAGATCGTGACGGTGGATCCGAAGATCCGCCACTTCAGGCTTTTCAGGCGCGCCACGGCGGTGGCCCCCAACCACCACGAGGCCGCCGCCGCCGCCGGCGCCGTCATCCGGAGCCTGGACGACCTGCTGCGGGTTGGCGCCCGCCTCCTGAAGCGGCTGGAGGCGGATGCCCTCCTGGTGACCCGCGGGGAGCAGGGCATGTCCCTCTTCGAGCGGGGCGGGGCCGTGCACCACATCCCGGCCGCGGCCAAGGAGGTGTACGACGTCACCGGGGCCGGGGACACGGTGATGAGCACCCTCACCCTGGCGCTGGCCGCGGGGGCCACCATGCGCGAGGCCGCCGTCATCGCCAACCACGCCGCCGGTGTGGTGGTGGGGAAGGTGGGCACGGCGGTGGTCACGCCGGCGGAACTCCGGGCCGCCCTGCGCGCGGGCCGGCGATCGTGACGACCCTGCGGGCCGTGGGGTTGATCCCGGCCCGATACGCTTCCTCCCGCTTCCCCGGGAAGGTCCTGGCCCCCATCGCGGGCCGCCCCATGATCCAGCACGTGGTGGAACGGGCACGGCAGGCCACGCACCTGGACCTGGTGCTGGTGGCCACGGACGACCCCCGGGTGCGGGACGCGGTGGCGGCCTTCGGCGGCCGCGCCGTGATGACGTCGCCAGGCCACGCCTCGGGAACGGACCGGATCGCCGAGGTGGCCCGCGGCATCGACTGCGAGATCGTGGTCAACGTCCAGGGGGACGAGCCCACCCTGGACCCGGCCAGCATCGATGAGGCCGTGGCCCCCCTGCTGGACGACCCCACGGTCGAGATGGCCACCCTCTGCACCGCGATCCGGGACGAGGCCGCGGCCCGTGATCCCAACATCGTGAAGGTGGTCTGCGACCGGCGCGGCTTCGCCCTCTACTTCTCCCGCGCCCCGATCCCCTACCATCGGGATCGGGACCCGGGAGTCCCGCGTCGCGAGTCCCGCGTCCCGGGTCGTGCCGGCGACGCGGGACCCGGGACGCGGGACGAGGGACCGGTGCCATGGCGCAAGCACATCGGGCTCTACGCGTACCGGCGGGACGTGCTGCTCCGGCTGGCGGCGCTGGCGCCCACCGCGTTGGAGAAGGCGGAGCGCCTGGAGCAGCTCCGGGCCCTGGAGCACGGCATCCGGATCGTGGTGGTGGAGACCGAGCACGATGCCATCGGCGTGGACGTGCCGGCGGACATCGCGCGGGTCGCGGCGCTCCTCGGGGGTCCGGCCTCCGCAATGCACGGTGCCGCGTCGTGAGGCGCGGGGGGCGGGTTCCGGGTCTCCGATTCGTCTGGGCGGCGTGAGGGGCGGGGAGCCCCGGGCGGCCCCGCGGGGCCCACGGCGGCGCGCGGGGTGGGGGGCGTGGTACAGCGGAAAGGAGGAGAGGGATCGATGGCGCCCAAGTACATCTTCGTGACGGGGGGAGTCGTCTCGTCGTTGGGGAAGGGCCTGGCCTCGGCCTCCATCGGCAGCCTGCTGGAGTGCCGCGGCTTCAAGGTGAACCTGCTCAAGTGCGATCCCTACATCAACGTGGATCCCGGCACCATGAGCCCCTTCCAGCACGGCGAGGTCTTCGTCACGGACGACGGGTCCGAGACGGACCTGGACCTGGGCCACTACGAGCGCTTCACGGGCGCGGTCCTCACCAAGGACAACAACATCACCACCGGCCAGGTGTACTTCTCCGTCATCAGCAAGGAGCGCCGGGGGGACTACCTGGGCGGCACGGTGCAGGTCATCCCCCACATCACGGACGAGATCAAGCGCGGCATCCACAAGGTGGGGAAGGACGTGGACGTGGCCATCGTGGAGGTGGGGGGCACCGTGGGCGACATCGAGAGCCTCCCCTTCCTGGAGGCCATCCGCCAGATGAAGGCGGACGTGGGGCGCGAGAACGTGTGCTACATCCACCTCACCCTGGTGCCCTTCATCCCCACGGCCGGCGAGCTGAAGTCCAAGCCCACCCAGCACAGCGTCAAGGAGCTCCTGGAGATCGGGATCCAACCGGACGTGTTGCTGTGCCGCACGGACCGCCCGCTCCCCAAGGAGCTCAAGGCGAAGATCGGCCTCTTCTGCAACGTGTCGGAGCAGGCCGTCATCACCGCCAAGGACGTGGAGACGGTCTACGAGGTGCCGCTGTTGCTGCACCGGGAGGGGATCGACGCGCTGCTGGTGAAGCTGCTGGGCCTGCCGGAGCGGCCGCCGGATCTTTCCGCGTGGGAAGGGGTGCTCCAGAAGGTCAAGAGCCCCACCTACCGGGCGACCATCGCCGTGGTGGGCAAGTACCTGGACCTGAAGGATGCCTACAAGAGCCTCTACGAGGCCATCGGGCACGGGGGGATCGGCAACGACTGCCAGGTGGTGGTGAGGCCGGTGGACGCCGAGAAGATCGAGCGGGATGGGCCCAAGGACCACCTCCACGACGTGGACGGCATTCTGGTGCCCGGCGGGTTCGGGAGCCGCGGCATCGAGGGGAAGATCGCGGCCATCGCCTTCGCCCGGGAGGAGCTGATCCCCTTCTTCGGCATCTGCCTGGGGATGCAGTGCGCCGTCATCGAGTTCGCCCGCAACGTCTGCGGCCTGGCCGGGGCCAACAGCCGCGAGTTCGACCTGAACAGCCCCCACCCGGTGATCGACCTGATGGAAGGCCAGCGGGGCATCACCAACCTGGGCGGCACCATGCGCCTGGGGGCGTATCCCTGCCACCTGGCCCGGCCGTCCCGGGCCTTCGACGCGTACCGGGCGGCCGAGGTCTCGGAGCGCCACCGCCACCGCTACGAGGTGAACAACGAGTACCGGGAGGTCCTGGAGCGCCACGGGATGCGCATCGCCGGCACCTCGCCGGACGGGCACCTGGTGGAGATGATCGAGCTGCCGGACCACCCCTGGTTCGTGGGGGGGCAGTTCCACCCCGAGTTCCGGTCCCGCCCGCGGCACCCGCACCCCCTCTTCCGCGAGTTCATCCGGGCGGCCCTGGAACGCGCGGGGCGCTGATGTCCTGCGGCCCCTCCGCGCCGCACGGCGCTGGCCCGTTCCGGTTGCCGCCCCCGAGAGGTCCCCGGGCGCGGCGCGGAACCCCCCGGGGTGGCCGGGGGAACGGAGGGCGGTCGTGTGGGGCCCGGCGGCGAGAGGTTCACCATGCCGCACCGGACCGATCGGCCCCCGGCCGCCGGGGGAGGGGGTGACCGCATCATGGGGCTGACCCGCGAGGTGGCGGTGGGTCCCGTCCGGATCGGCGGCGGCCAGCCCATCGCCCTCATCGCCGGCCCCTGCGTGGTGGAGGGCGAGGACCACCTGCTGCGCACGGGGGAGGCCCTGCGGGAGATCTGCCGGCGGGCCGGCGTGCCCCTCATCCTCAAGGCCTCCTACGACAAGGCGAACCGCACCTCCGTCCGCGCCTTCCGCGGCCCGGGCCTGGAGGCGGGCCTGCGGGCCCTGGCGCGGGCCCGGGAGGCGCTGGGGGTTCCGGTCCTGTCCGACGTGCACGAGGTGGCCCAGGTGGGGCCGGCCGCCGCGGTACTGGACGTGCTGCAGATCCCGGCCTTCCTCTGCCGCCAGACGGACCTGCTGGTGGCGGCGGCCAAGACGGGGAAGGTGGTGAACGTGAAGAAGGGGCAGTTCCTGGCCCCGTGGGACGCCCGCCACATCGTGGAGAAGCTGGAGGAGGCCGGCGCGGCCGGCGTGGTGCTCACCGAGCGCGGGAGCAGCTTCGGCTTCAACAACCTGGTGGTGGACTTCCGGGGCCTCCCCCTGATGCGGGCCCTGGGCGTTCCCGTGGCCTTCGACGTGACGCACAGCCTCCAGCTCCCGGGCGGGGCCGGCGCGGCCAGCGGCGGGGAGCGGCAGTTCGTGCCCCACCTGCTGCGCGCCGCCGCCGCGGCCGGGGTGGACGCCGTCTTCATGGAGGTGCACCCGGAGCCCGACCGCGCGCCCTGCGACGGCCCCAACATGGTGCCCCTGGCCGACCTTCCGGACCTGCTGCGCCAGCTCACGGAGGTGGCCCGCGCGGCGGCCCCCTACACGGAGCGGCCCCTGGCTGGGCCCTCCGACCCCCCCCGGCCCTGATGGATCGGATCCGACGGCTCCTCCGCTACGCGCGCCCCTACCGCGGGCCCATCGCCCTGGCCTTCCTGTGCATGGCCGGGGTGGCGGCCCTGAGCACGGTATCCCTGGCCAGCCTGCAGCCGGTGTTCGACCTGCTCTTCTCGTCTAACCCGGAGGCGGTGACCCAGCGGCTGCCGGCGCCGGCCAAGGCCCTCCTCGGGGACGCCCTGGCGGCCCTCACCGAATTCGCGCGGCAGCACAAGATGACCTTCCTCACCTACATGTGCGTCTTCCTGCTGGGCGTCGTGCTCCTCCGCTCGTTCCTGGACTACAACGAGCAGGTCATCATGGTCGGGGTGGTGGAGAAGGTGAAGGCCGACGTGCGCGAGCAGGTCTACGCCCACGTCCAGGGCCTCTCCCTCCGCTTCTTCAGCAAGAGCCGCACCGGGGAGATGATGTCCCGCATCACGTTCGACGTGGACCTGCTGGGGGGCGCGGTGCAACACCTCTTGGGCGACGCGCTGCGGCAGCCCCTGAGCATCGTGGCCTTCGCGGGGCTCCTCTTCGTCATCAAGTGGAAGATGGCCGTGGTCGTCTTCCTGGGGGTCCCCCTGGCCGCCTACCCCGTGTTCTCGCTGGGGCGGCGGGTCCGGTCGCGGAGCCGGCGCGTGCAGGCCAAGCGGGCCGAGTTGAACACGCTGATGGAGCAGACCCTCTCCGGCATCCGCATCGTGAAGGCCTTCGGCACCGAGGCGCACGAGCAGGGCCGGTTCCATCGGGCCAGCCGGGAGGCCCTGCGGCACACCATGCGCATCGTGCGGGTGGACGCCCTGGCGTCGCCCCTGCTGGAGGCGCTGGCCTACCTGGGGATCGCGGCCGCCGTGTGGATCGGGGGGTGGCTGGTGATCCGGCGGGTCCTGTCCCCCGGCGAGCTCACGGTCTATTTGCTGGCGCTGGCCTCGCTCTTCCAGCCGCTGCGGAAGCTGGCCAACTTCAACATCAACCTCCAGAAGGCCATGGCCGGGGTGGATCGGGTGTTCCACCTGCTGGACATCGCCCCCGAGGTGGCGGACCGGCCGGGGGCCCTGCCGCTGCCGCGGATGCGCGAGGGCATCGCCTTCGAGGAGCTGACCTTCACCTACGAGGACCACGGGCGGCCCGTGCTGGACCGGGTGAGCTTCACGGCCAAGATGTCCGAGATCGTGGCCGTGGTGGGCAGCACGGGGGCCGGAAAGACGACCCTGGTGAACCTCATCCCCCGGTTCTACGATCCCACGGGCGGTCGCATCACCATCGACGGGCACGACCTGCGGGACGTGACCACCGCCTCCCTGCGCGGGCAGATGGGGATCGTGACGCAGGAAACCATCCTCTTCGATGACACCATCTACGCCAACATCGCCTACGGGCGGAAGGCGGTGACGCCGGAGGCGGTCCGGCGCGCGGCGGACGCGGCCAACGCCCTGGAGTTCATCGACCGCCTGCCGGACGGGTTCGAGACGCGCATCGGCGAGCGAGGGGTGCGCCTCTCGGGCGGGCAGCGCCAGCGCATCGCCCTGGCCCGGGCCATCCTGATGGATCCCCCCATCCTGATTTTGGACGAGGCCACCTCGGCCTTGGACGCGGAGTCGGAGCGCCAGGTGCAGGAGGCCCTGGAACGGTCCATGCGGAACCGCACCACCTTCGTGGTGGCCCACCGGCTCTCCACCATCATGCGGGCGGACAAGATCCTGGTCCTGGAGCGGAGCCGCATCGCCGAGATGGGCACCCACGTCGAGCTGATGGCCCTCCGGGGAACCTACTGGCGCCTGTACCAGAGCCAGTTCGCCGAATTCGAGTAGCAGGTTGCTGAAAAATTTGTTTTTGCCCAGGCCGCTCAAAAAGGTCCAGATGCAAGGCGGCGCGCGCAGCGCGGGGTACCCACGTGAGTGGGTCGGAGGCGTACTTGGGCCGTACGTCGCAGCGCCGCGCGAGCGCGCCAACGCCCCACCCGCTGCCGCCGAGGCAGCGGGGAGAGATGTTGGGCCTTTTTCAGCAGCTTGGTAGTGGCCCAGGGGGTGGGAAGCGCAGATGCCTGCCTCGGCCGTATCTCACCAGACGCTGGCGGTGCGGCAGACGCATCGGCCTGATCCGACCGTGGACGTCACGACGACGCGGAAGGTGATCGCCGTCGAGAGAAACGGGAAGCGGTTCGTGGTCGAGGTCGGGAGGGGCCCGGAGGGTTGGCGGCGGACGGTGCGCTACCATGGCCAGCGCCTCCTCAGCCCCGCCCACCGAAGGCTCTACAGGTTTTACAACCGCGCGCTGCCGAGCTTCTGGGATGACTTCGCCGCCGGGAGGTTCGAGCCAGACACCCTGAACGCCCTCGACGCCTTCCTGGATCGCGACCACACGTACATCGACGTGGGCGCCTGGATAGGGCCGACGGCACTGTACGGCTGCCAGCTCGCCAAGCATTGTTACGCCATCGAACCCGATCCGGTCGCCTACCGTCTTCTCGAGGCGAATTTCCGGTTGAATCCGGCCCTCCTCCAAAGAACCACGTTGTTCAGGGGCTGCATTGCCCCTGCCTGCGGTACGGTGCGGCTGGGGAACATGTTCTCGAGCGTCGGGGGAGACAGTCACTCCAGCCTCCTGGCGGACGACGCGAGGATCGCGTGGGAGGTGCAGGCCACCACCCTTCAGGGGTTCATGGAGGGGCACGGGGTCGAGAGCTGCAATTTCATCAAGATGGACGTGGAGGGCGGCGAGACGGTCATCTTGCCGAGCATCGCGACGTTTCTCGCCGCGGAAAAGCCGACGCTGCATCTCTCGCTCCATCCGTTCCTGTACCGCAACCCCCGCCAGGACATGCAAAACATCCTGGAAATCCTGGCCCCCTATGGACACATCCTGGATAAAGGGGCGAGGCCCCTCGATCCCAGGAGCCTCCTGCGCAACGACGGTTTTCGATGGTGCGATTGCATCATTGCGACCGAACGGCTTCCCGGGGGCTGACGCGGGAACGACGCTCTCAACCTCGGAAGGCCCTCCGGCGAAATCCCGAGCCGGCGCGAGGAGGCCAACACCCATCGACCCCGAAGGGGCGTTGGGGGCGTGCGGGCGGCCCGGCGAGTTCTCGGGCCGGCTCCGATCTTCCCGGGAAACCCTGAGTCGAACGGGTGGACCCTGGGCGTGTCGGCGATGAACCCGGCGACGATCTTGGTCATCAAGCTCAAGCACATCGGCGACGTGCTGCTGGCCACGCCGGCCATCCACGCCCTGAAGGCGGCCTATCCGTCGGCGCGGATCCACGCCCTGGTGCCCCTGGGCACCGAGCCGGTGCTGGAGGGGAACCCGGACCTGGCCGGCGTGATCCCCTTCGTCAGGCCGCGGGGCCGGGGCCTGCGCCGGTGGCGGGAGGAGTTCCGCCTGGTGCAGGCCCTGCGGACGTTGCGCCCCGACCTGGTGGTGGCCATGGGGAAGGGCGACCGGGAGGCCATCCTGGGCTTCCTCTCCGGGGCGCGTTGGCGGGCGGGGTTCGATTCGGGGCGGAAGGGGTTCCTGGGGCGGAACCGGCTTCTCACCCATCGGGCGGCGCGCACCGGGCGCGAGCACGTGGTGGAGGCGGACCTGAAGCTGGTGCAGGCCCTGGGGATCGTATCGCCCGACCGGCGGCTGCGCCTGGCCCTGGGGCCCGAGGATGCGGCGGCGGCGGACCGGATCCTCGCCGAGGCGGGCGTGGGCCCCGGGGACGCCCTGGCGACGGTACACCCCACGTCCCGCTGGCTCTTCAAGTGCTGGCGCGACGAGGGGATGGCCGCCGTGATGGACCATTTGGCCTCCCTCGGGCTGCGCGTGGCCATCACCAGCGGCCCCGACCCGCGCGAGGCGCGGAAGGCACGGCATATCCTGGAGCTCGCCCGCCGCCCGGCGGTGGACCTCATCGGCCGTCTCTCGCTGAAGCAACTGGCCGCCGTGCTCCGCCGGTCGCGCCTCTTCCTCGGGGTGGACAGCGCCCCCATGCACATGGCGGCCGCGGTGGGCACACCGGTGGTGGCGCTCTTCGGGCCCTCGGGCGAGCACAACTGGCACCCCTGGGGCGAGGGGCACCTGGTGGTGGCGAAGGACCTGTTCTGCCGCCCCTGCGGGCAGGACGGGTGCAACGGCAGCAAGCGCAGCGACTGCCTGGACATGATCACGGAGGCCGAGGTCATCGCGGCGGTGGACGCCCAGCTCCGGCGGCAGGGGTTGCCGGGCCGGCCGGCGGCGGGCGCACCGTTGCGCGCCGGCGGGATGACGCCGTGAGGGAGCGTCTCAGTGTCACCATCGTCTGCGTGGACGCGCAGGAGAAGATCCGCGCCTGCCTGGAGAGCGTGGCCTGGGCCGACGAGATCGTGGTCTGCGACTCGGGCAGCTGCGACGAGACGCTGGCCATCTGCGCCCAGTACACCGACCACATCTACACGGACCCCTGGCGGGGGTTCGGTGCCCACAAGAATCTGGCGCTGGAACGAGCCTCCCACCCGTGGGTCCTCAGCTTGGACGCCGACGAACGGGTGACGCCGCCCCTGGAACGGCGCATCCGGCGGATCCTGGAGGGGCCGGCCGAGGCCGTTGGGTACCACATCCCCCGGCGGAACTACTTCCTGGCGCGCTGGATCCGCCACGGCGGCTGGTACCCGGACTACGTGCTGCGCCTCTTCCGGCGGGACCGAGGCCGGTTCACGGAGCGGGCCGTGCACGAGGCGGTGGAGGTGGACGGGCCCACGGCCCGCCTGGAGGAGGCGCTGGAACATCACACGTACGACTCCATCGCCGCCTATCTGATGCGCATGAACCGGTACTCGGCCCTGGCGGCCGGGGAGATGCGGCGGGCCGGCGTGACCTTTCGGCCGTGGGATCTGGTGTGGCGGCCCCCGGCCACGGCGCTGAAGATGTACCTGGTGCGGCAGGGCTTCCGGGACGGCGTGCATGGGCTGGCCCTGGCGGGCCTGTACGGAGGATACACCTTCGCCAAGTACCTCAAGCTCTGGGAGCTCCAGGCGAAGGGCGGCCCCTGACCGCGGAAAGGCGTTCGATGGTTCGGTAGTTCGGTAGTTCATCGGCTGACCGGGTGGCCGGGGCCGGCGCGGGATCCCCCAGAGAACCACCGAACGGCCGAACCACCGAACCACCGAACGTGGTACGCGCATGTTGACGGTGTTTCACAGCGAGGCTTCCCTCGGCTGGGGCGGGCAGGAGCTCCGGATCATGGCGGAGCTCGCGGGGCTGGCGCGCCGCGGGCACCGCACGGGCCTCCTGGCCTGCGCGGGGGGCGAGATCCTGGCGCGGGCCCGCGGCGCGGGCGTGCCGTGCTGGGAGGTGCCCTTCCGGCACGCGCTGGACCTCCCCTCGGCCGCGCGGGCGGCGCGGGTGCTGCGGGATCAGCGGGCGGACGTCCTGGTGACCCACAGCTCCAAAGACTCCTGGGTGGGGGCGCTGGCGAGCCGGCTGGCCGGCGTGCCGGCGGTGCGGATGCGCCACCTGGCCGTGCCGGTGCGGCGCAACCCCATCTCCCGGCTGGTGTACACGCGCCTCTGCCGGCGCATCGTGACGACGGGGGAGGGCGGCCGGGAGCTCCTGATCCGCGAGGTCGGCGTGCGGCCGGACCGGATCGTGGCCGTTCCCACCGGCGTGGACTTGGAGCGGTTCGACCCGCGGCTCACGGACGGCGGCCCTGCCCGCCGCGCGCTGGGCATCCCGGCCGGGGTGCCCGTGGTGGGCATGGTGGCCGTGCTCCGGAGCAAGAAGGGCCACCGGTATTTCGTGGAGGCGGCGCGAGAGGTGGTGCGCGCCGTGCCGGCGGCCCGGTTCCTCATCGTCGGCGAGGGACCGATGCGGCCCACGGTGGAACGGTGGATCGCCGAGGCGGGGCTTTCGGGGGCCGTCTTCCTGCTCGGGCACCGCGAGGACATCCCCGAGGTGATGGCCGCCCTGAACGTGATGGTGCTGCCGTCCCGCCGCGCCGAGGGCGTCCCCCAGGTTCTGACGCAGGCCCTGGCCATGGAGCGGGCCGTGGTCACCACGGATGTGGTCGGGGTGACGGAGATGGTGGAGGACGGCGTCACCGGCGTGGTGGTGCCCCCGGAGGACGCGCCCGCGCTGGCCAAGGCCGTCATCGGCCTGCTGGAAGACCCGGACCGGGCGACGGCCATGGGCCGCGCCGGCCGCCGGCGCGTGGCGGCCGGCTTCAGCCTGGAGGGGATGCTGGCCCGGATGGAGGCGATCTACTGGGAGGTCGCGGCGGCCCACCCGCGGGCGGGCGGGGGAGCGAGCCCGGAGAAAGCCTCCGCCGCGGGGCGCGGGGCGCCGGGCCGGGCCGGGCCGGAGGCGCGGTGATGCCCCGGCCCCTTCCGGCCCTCACCTATCATCATGTGGCCGAGCGCGGCGGCGATCGGCTCACAGTGGATTTGCCCGGTTTCGAGGCGCAGGTGCGCTACCTCACCGAACACGGCTACGCGACGCTGCACGCCGCCGACTTCGTGCGGTGCCTGCGGGGCGAGGCGCCGGCGCCGGAGCGGGCCGTGCTCCTCACCTTCGACGACGGCTACGTGGACACCTGGGCCTACGCCTACCCAATCCTGCGGCGCTACAAGGCCAAGGCCACCCTGTTCCTGGTGACGGGCTGGGTGTCCGATGCGCCTCGGGTGCGCCACACCCTGGAGGACGCCTGGGCCGGCGCGCCGGCCGCCACCCTGCCGCCGGCGCCGCCCCACGATGCGGCGCGGGCCGAGCTGGCGCGCCGCGGGCCCGCCTCGCCCCTGGCCCTCACCTGGGACGAGGTGGCGGCCATGGAGCGGAGCGGGGTGGTGGATGTCCAGTCCCACACTCACACGCACCCCCTCTGCCGGGTGGGGCACGAGATCAACGAGGCGCGGCTGCGGGACGAGCTGCGCCGCTCGCGGGATCTGATCGAAAAGCGCCTGGGCACGCGGTGCCGCTTCCTCTGCTGGCCGCGGGGCTGGTTCAACGAGGCCGCCGTGCGCATCGCGCGGGAGGAGGGCTACGAGGCCTGCTTCAGCACCCTCCCCGGCGCAAACGGCGCCGGGACGGACCTGGGGGCGCTGCGGCGGATCGACGTGAAGCACGGCGGCGCCCGCTGGCTGGCCGCGCGCCTCTACATCTACACGCGCCCCACGCTGGCGGCCTGGTACCTGCGCCTGCGCGGCCAGGGCCACCATGTCCCTGAGGCCTCGCACCGTGCCTGAGCCTTCGGCCGAGCCGAGAGGCGTTCGACCGTTCGGCGGTTCGGCTGTTCACATGGGCGGAGGCTTACAGTCGGCATCCCTCGCAGCCTGAGGAACTGTCGAACAGTCGGACGCTCTTGCGGGATGCATGAAACCGGATACGGAAGACAGGGAATGCGCATCGCGCTAATCAGGAGGCGGTACACGCCCCTCGGCGGCGCCGAGCGGTACGCGGCGGCCGTGGCGGAGGGGCTGGCGCGGCGCGGGCACGAGGTGCACCTGTTCGCCGAGCGCTGGAGCGGGGACGGCGGCGGCCCGCCGGGGCTCACGCTGCATCGGGTCCCGGTGCCGCCGGGACCGTCGTTCGCGCGGGTGCTGGCGTTTGCGGCAGGCGCGGCCCGCGCCGTGTCCCGGGGCCCCTACGACGCCGTGGTGAGCTTCGAGCGCACCCTGCGTCAGGACGTGTACCGGGCCGGCGACGGATGCCACCGGGAATGGCTCCTGCGCCGCGGGGCGGCGATGCCGCCGGCGCGCCGCGCGCTGATGCGGGCGAACCCGCTGCACGCCACCTATCTGTGGCTGGAGGGGCGGATCTTCCGGGACCCGCGCTGCCGCCTGATCATCGCCAACTCGCGGCGGGGGCGGGACGAGATCGTGCGCCACTACGGCACGGACCCCGGGCGGATCGCCGTGCTTTACACCGGCGTGGACCTGGAGGCGTACCACCCGCGGCACCGCGCCGGGCGCCGCGAGGCGGTGCGGCGCGGCCTGGGCATGGCCGAGGGGGAACTAGTGCTCCTGTTCGTGGGCTCGGGCTTCGAACGCAAGGGGCTGGGGCCGTTGCTCCGCGCGCTGGACCTGCTGCGGCGGGACGCCGGCAACCTCGCCATCCGCCTGCTGGTGGCGGGGCGCCGGGAAGTGCGGTATGAACGGATGGTCCGCCGCCTGGGCCTGCAGGGGCGCGTAACGTTCCTGGGGGGGGCCGGCAACGTCGCCGACCTGTGCGCGGGGGCCGATGCGTTCATCCTGCCGTCGCTCTACGATCCCTTCAGCAACGCCTGCCTGGAGGCCATGGCGGCGGGCCTGCCGCCCATCACCAGCCGGGCCAACGGCACATCGGAGCTGATTGAGGACGGCGTGGAGGGCTTCGTGCTGGACGATCCCACGGACCCGCGGGCCATCGCCAAGGCGGTCCTGGCCGTCGGCGACCCGGCGGCGCGGGAGGCCATGGGCGCCGCCGCCCGCCGCCGCGCCGAGGCGCACCCGTTCGACGACCATGTGGACCGCCTGCTGGCCCTCATCGAGGGCGCGGCGAGGTCATAAATTTCCCCTCTCCCTCGTTGAGGGAGAGGGTGGGGGTGGAGGGTACCGGGGTGCTGAAGGTCGGGCTCGTCCGCGACAATAAGATGAACCCGTGGACGTTCCAGCGGGAGGAGTGCCTGGCCGACCGGCTGGACATGACCCTCTTCGTGGGCGAGCGGAACGACTTCGACGTGAGCCAGGTCCGGATCCCCAAGCAGGTGCTCACGCACCGCGAGGAGCTCCTGCTGGCCGCGCGCAACCCGCGCCTGGCCTGGGAGCGGATGCGGCGGGCACCCTTCCGGCGGGCGGACTACTACTATCACTCGCTGCGCAAGCACCTGGAGGGGTACGACATCGTCCACTCCACGGACCTCATCCGCTCCGCCTACACCGTGGCGGACCTGAAGGCCGCGCGGGGCTTCCGCCTGGTTTTGAGCTGGTGGCAGAACATCCCCCACTGGAGCCTGTTCGACCGGCGGGCCGCCTTCTACCGGGACCACGTGATCCCGCGGGCGGACGCCTTCGTACCCTACGCCGAGACCACGGCCCGCGCGCTGATCATGGAGGGCATCCCGAAGGCCAGGGTCCACACCGTGTACCCGGCGGTGGATTTGAAACGATTCCGCCCCGGCCCCCGCGATGCGGAGCTGGCCCGGCGGGTGGGGATCCCGGACGATGCCTTCGTGCTGGTCTACGTGGGGAAGCTCACGGCCACCAAGGGGGCCTACATGATCCCCTACGCCGTGAAGCTCCTGGAGGACGAGGGGCTCACCAACGTGCACGTGGTCCTGGCGGGGCGGGGGGCGCAACGGGCCACGCTGGAGGGGCTGGCGAACCTGTGGGGCATGGCGGGGCGGTTTCACTTCGTGGACTTCCTCACGTACGGTGAGGTCCATCGGGTGCACAGCCTGGCGGACGCCTTCGTGATGCCCAGCTATCCCACCATGACGAGCCAGGAGCAGTTCGGCTTCGCGGTGATGGAGGCGATGGCCTGCGGCAAGCCGCCCATCGTGAGCACCACGGGGGGCCTGCCCGAGGCGGTGGGCGACGCCGGGCTGGTCTTCCCGGCCGGGGACTTCGGCGCCCTGGCGCGGCACCTGCGCCGCCTCATGGAAGACCGTCCCTTCCGAGAGGACCTGGGGGCGAAGGCCCGGGAGCGCGCCGAGGCCTGCTTCGATCCCCACAAGACCGCCGACGCCCTGTACGCCGTGTACGAGAAGGTAATGCGCGGCTGACGGCGAGAGCCATTCGAGATGGATCCATTGGAGAGCGTCCTGGCAGGGGCGTTCCGCATCGTGAAGGCGTGCGACGGGCGCCGCACGGAAGCGGGGGCGCTGGACCCGGCCCGCGTGGAGCGGATCCTCGCCATCTCGTCCACCGGGATCGGGGACACGCTCTTCTCCACGCCGGCCCTCCGGGCGTTGCGCGAGGCGTACCCGCGGGCGTCCCTCACGGCCATGTTCCGGGCGCGCTACCTGGACCTGTTCCGCAACAACCCGCACGTGGACGCCGTGATCCCGTACTACGGGAAGTACCGGCGGCTGCCCTCCACCATCCGGGCGCTGCGCCGGGGACGGTTCGACGTGGCGGCGGTGCTGCACGGCAACGATCCGGATATCATCCCGCTGGCGTATCTCTCGGGGGCGCGCTTCGTGGTGCGCATCCCGAACGACTCCACGCGGTTCCGGTTCCTCTTGTCCAACGCGGCGCTGACGCACGAGCACAACGTGATCCCGGGCCAGCACGGCCTGCAGATGCGCCTGCGCATCGCGGGCCTAGTGGGCGCGCCCAGCGAGGACCGCCGGATGGTGCTGGCGGTGGACCCGGAGGCCGCGCGGGCGGTGGCGGCGTACTTGGAGGCGCGGGGCGTCCGCCCGGGGCACCCGCTGGTGGGGCTCCAGGTGGGGGCCTCCAACGTGAGCCGCATGTGGTTCGGCGACCAGTTCGCCGAATTGGGCCGCCGCCTCCTGGGCGCAGACCCGGCCGTGCGCATCGCCATCACGGGCTCGCCCGCGGAGCGCAGTTACTGCCAGCGGGTGGCCCATGCCATGGGCGCGGGCGGGCGCGTGCTGGTGACGGCGGGGGACCTCACGCTCCCCCAGGTGGCCGCCCTGGTGGATCGGCTGGCCGTGCTGGTGACGGCCGACACTGGCACGCTGCACATGGCCGTGGCCCTGGGGCGGCCGGCCGTGGCCCTCTATGCCATGGCCGACTCGCGGGTGACGGGCCCCGACCCGGCGGACGGGCGCTACCACGTGATCCAGAAGTGGCGCACCTGCGATCCCTGCTACGGCAAGGCGTGCCCCTTCCCCCTCTGCATGCAGAACATCACGGTGGACGAGGTGGAGGCCGCCGCGCGCGATCTCCTGGGCCTGCACGCGGCGGCCTCGGGGGCGGCCCGGACAACGGTCGCCTGTGCCTGAGCCGCGTTCCCAATCCTCGGTCGCCAACCGACAATGGATCATGGAAAAGCCACAGCGAAAAGGTGACAGTCAGGGCGGGCCCACGGTGATCCTGGGGCTGAATACGGGCCACGACGCGGGGGCCTGCCTCCTGGTCAACGGGCAGGTGGTGGCGGTGGCGTCCGAGGAGCGGTTCACCCGCGTGAAGAACGACGGGGCCCGGATCCCCGCCGAGGCGGTCCGCTACGTCTTGAGCGAGGCGGACCGGAGGCCGGCCGACGTGGGCGCCCTCCCCCTGACCATGGGGTTCCTCCCCGAACGGTACTTCGTGCGCGAGACGCTCTACAAGGAAGTCGAGCGGCGCGTGAACCGGGCCCGCAAGCGCGCCGTGGGCTGGGTCACCGGGAAGTACGACGAGCCGATGATGATGGCCGGCGCCCTGGCCTGGCGGCTGCGGGACCGGGGCAAGGCGCTGGCCGACCACTTCAAGCTGCATCGGTTCAGGGCGGACACGGGGTTCACGGGGGCCGAGGTGAGCTTCGTGGACCATCACTACTGCCACGGCCTGCCGGCCTACTACTTCTCGGGGTGGGACCGGTGCGGCGTCATCACGCTGGACGGCGTGGGCGACTTCGGGATCTGCCACACCCAGTACGTGGGGGAGGGGGGCGCCTACCGGCCGCTCCACGAACTGAACATCTTCGGCGTCTCGGCCGGCGATTTCTACGCCTGGATCACGCGCCGCCTGGGATTC
>DASPOZ010000102.1:0-13845 GCA_035625755.1 Candidatus Sulfotelmatobacter sp. | reverse complement strand
GCCTTCGTGGCGCAGGAGTGCGCCCGCGTCGGCGTGCCCGCCGGGCCCGAATTCCTCCGCCTCCGCTCGCCGACCGATGGGGGCGCACCCATGGCCTGCGGCACCGGACAGGATGCGGAGCTCCTCCAGATTGCCGGCGTGATCTCGCCCGAAGCCGGTCCCTGATGGCTGCCCGGGCGCCGGGGCCCGACGTCCACGCCGGGGCCATGGGCCCACTGGATCGTTCGATGCTCGCCATCGAGTATGCACCCGAACTCGTCGAGGAGGCCGTGTTCCTGGCCGTGCGGGGCCACCCGCGTGAGGGCGGCTTCCGCCGAGAGCGGGACCGGGCGTACGAGGTGCGCGACCTCGAAGCGCGGGAGGCGGTCTTCCGGAAGCTTCACGGCGAGTGGTTTGAGCGACTCGAGCTGGGGCGGCCCATCGTCCGGGCCCTGGAGGAGCAACCCGCCATCGCCGCCGCCACGCAGGGGTGCCGGGTCGGCCCGGCGCGCGCGCGGGAGGAGGAAGGGGCGGAGCTCTTCGTCCGTCCGGGCGCGGCGGGGGCGGGCGAGCCGGAGCGGCGATGGGTGGTGGTGCGGCTCAGGCCCGAGGCGTTGAGCGCCCCGGAGCGCCTGCTCCAATTCCTGCGGCACGAATTCTTCCACGTCGCCGACATGTTGGACGCGCATTTCGGCTACCAACCCCACCTGCCGCCCGCGGCCGCGGGGCCCGCCCACGAACGCCTGCTGCGGGACCGCTACCGCGCCCTCTGGGACGCCGCCATCGACGGGCGGCTGGTGCGCCTGGGCCGCCTGCCGGCCTCGGCCCGCCACGACCGCCTGCGCGACTTCCTCCGCGCCTTCCCCGTGCTGGGCTCCGCCACGGAGCAGGCCTTCGCCCGCTTCTTCGACGGCGCGCCCTGCACCCACGCCGACCTGGTGACCTTCGCCACCAGTCCCGGAAATATCTCGGCTTCCCCCGCCCCCCGCGTCCCGGCCCCCGGCCCCCATCAGGGCGCGCGCTGCCCCCTCTGCCGATTCCCCACCCACGCCTTCGAGCCCGAGCCGGCCTGCCTCCCGATTGACCTGGTGGAGATCATCCGGAGCGACTTCCCCGCCTGGGAGCCCGCCCACGGCCTCTGCCGCCAATGCGCCGATCTCTACCGGGCCCGGTCTCTGGCCCCTTCGATCGCCCTCACGGGGCCGGCGGCGCGATAGTACCCCTGCACTCCGGTCCTGATTGACCCCCCCCTCCCGGCCCCGTCCTCGCCGGTTCATCTCCGCTCAAACCTCCGCCAAATCCCGTAGTGACCAGTGGATGATCTTCAATGGCCAAATAGAAGAAGCTCGTTGGTTTCAATGTGTTACAATCGTGTGGACATTGCGTACATGACAACAATCATATATATCAATGAGTGGGGTCATTGGTGGCTACGGGAACCTGACATACACTACGGCCCATCAGACCCACAGGAGCCGAAAGGTCCGTTGGGCCCTACCGAACGCTGGCCGACAGAGGAGACCGATGAACTTCAGCCGCGAGTGCGAGTACGCCGTAAGGGGAATGGTGGCCCTGGCGGGCGAGCCCCGGGGGCAGGCCCTCACGCTGCAAGAAGTCGCGGCCGGGCATAACCTGCCGCCCGGCTTTCTCTCGAAGATCTTCCAGAAGCTCGTCCGCCACGGGCTCATCCAGTCCCACCGGGGAGTACAGCGGGGATACACGCTGGCCCATCCCGCCCCCGAGATCACGCTCCGCCAGATCCTGGAGGCCATCGAAGGCCCCGACCTCTTCGATCGGTGCGTCTTCTCGCACCGCCGCTGCGGCGAAGGGGGCCAGTGCCTCGTCCATCCCTACTGGCGCCGGGTGCGGGGAGAGGTGACCACGCTCTTCGAGGAGGTCAGCCTCCGCGACCTGCTCGCCTCGGCCGGCCAGCAGGCGGCCGGGAGTGGGGCCCCCGAAGACCCGCCGGAGGAGCCGGCGTGGATTCGCGACAAGGTGCGGGCACTCTACTCTTGATGGTGCGTTGCGGAGTGCCAGGCCGGTGCCGGGGATGGGCAACGAACGACGGTCGACGGTCGGTGATGGCGCGGGTCCGGGTGCACTGCCTCGGCATGGTCGGTGACTGGGTGGGCGCCCGACGGCTCGAGCTGCCCGGGCGGTCGGCCGGCGAGGTGGTGAACGCACTCCTGGCGGCGGCCGCACGACCCGGCGAGCTGGGGAACGGTGACGGGGCCCTGCGGGAAGGGGTGGAGGTCCTGGTGAACGGGAGGAACATCCGGTTCGAGCGCGGCCCGTCCACCCCCTTGCGGGAGGGCGACGAGATGGTCCTGTTCCTCCATTCCAACTGGGTGGAGGTGCCGTTCCTCTGATTGCGGAATGTGGAACGCGGAGTGCGGAATGGGGTACCGGCCCTCCGCGATCGGCCTCAATCGACAATCGTCAATCGACAATCGGTAAGGGGGGGGCCATGGGGATCGAGGGACGACTGGAACAGTGCCGCGCCCTGGCGTGGGACACGACCTTCCCCGGCGTGCGCGACTGGAAGAACCGCCACCCCGGGGGAAAGGCGGTGGGTGTCTTTCCGGTGTACTCCCCGGTGGAGATCTACCACGCCGGCGGGATGCTGCCCGTGGCCGTGTTCGGCGGCGGCAACACGGTGGACCTCTCCCACGCCGACTCGCGCTTCGTCTCCTTCGTCTGTTCCATCTCCAAGAGCACACTGGAACTGGGGCTCCAGGGCCGCCTGAAGGACTTCGACGCCCTGGTCTTCCACTCCATCTGCGACGTGGCCCGGAACCTCTCCAGCGTGTTCGTCCGCAACTTCCCCGAGATGCACGTGGAGTACATCCACCTGGCCCAGAACCCGTCCTCGCGGGGCGCCGTGGACTATCTGGCCGGCGAGTACCGGCGCGTGCGGGACAATCTGGCGCGCCGGCTCGGCGTGAGTATCCCGGACGAGAAAGTGGCGGCCAGCATCCTGGCCTTCAACGCGGCGCGGGCCAAGATGCGCGAGCTGTACGCCTTCCGCCAAGCTCACCCCCACCTCCTGTCCACGGCGGAGTTGTACCTGGTGATCCGGGCGGGGGTGATGCTGCCCATCGAGGAGATGCTGGCGCTGCTGGACGAGGTGCTGGCCGACCTGCCGCGCCGGGCCGGCCGCCCGCGGGACCGGGTGCGCGTGCTGGTGGAGGGGGCCTTCTGCGAGCAGCCCCCCCTGGGCCTCCTGGAGGTCATCGAGGAGGCCGGCTGCTACATCGTGGATGACGACCTGGCCCTCGGCTTCCGCTGGTTCCAGGAGGACGTCTCGCCGGAGGGCGACCCCATCCGCGCCCTGGCCGAGGCCTACGTCCAGCGGAGCGTCTATTCCTCGGTGCGGCATGACTGGCGCCACAAGCGCATGGACGCCCTGGTGGAGAAGTTCCGGCGGTCGGGCGCCCAGGCGGTGATGTTCCTGCCGGCCAAGTTCTGCGAGCCGGCCCTCTTCGACTACGTGCTGTACCGGCAGGCGCTGGAGAAGGAGGGGATCCCGCACCTGGTGGTGGAGTTCGAGGAGAAGATGTGGACCTTCGAGCGGACGCGCAACGAGGTCCAGACGTTCGTCGAGTCCCTTCTGTTCGAATAAGGATCGGGGGAAAGCGCCATGGCAGACGCGGCATTGAAGGACCGGCAGTACCAGGGCGAGGTCCACAGCCATTCCAAGCGGATCATGACCGAGTACTACGAGGCCATCGCCCAGGCCTCCAAGAAGGGAGAGACCACGGCCACCCTCATGATCTCCGGCAACTGCGTGGAGATCCTGCGGGCCTTCGACATCCATCCCATCTTCCCCGAGGTGAACGCCCTGCAGTTGGCCATCCGCAAGCAGGCCCTGCCCCTGATCCTGAAGGCCGAGCAGATCGGCTACTCCAGCGACAACTGCGCCTACGTGAAGGCGGACATCGGGCTCCTCCTCAGCGGCGGCATCGGCGAGGGCGCGCCCATCCCCAACCCCTCCCTGGTGGTGTGCAACTACGTGGGCTGCAACGTCTACATCAAGTGGTTCGAGCACATCGCCCAGTTCTGCAACGCCCCCCTGATCCTCATCGACATCCCCTTCCTGCGCGAAGAGCGCCCGTCCCCCGACGACATCCAGTACGTGGTGCGGCAACTGGAGGAGCTCATCGAGGCCTGCGAGCGCCTGACGGGGAAGAAGTTCGACATCGACCGGCTGCGCGAGATCCTGGCCTACTCGGTGCGCGCCGAGGAGGGCTGGGCCCGCTCCAAGGAGCTGTGCAAGCGCCGGCCGGCCCCCTTCGATGCGTACTTCGATAGCATCAACATGATGGGCCCCATCAACGTGCTGCGGGGCGGCCGGGAGGCGGCCGAGTTCTTCGAGGCGGCCGTGCCGGTGTTCGAGGCCTCGGTCGCCAACGGGGAGGGGCCGTTGCCCCAGGAACGGTTCCGCACCATCGTGGAGGCCCCGCCCCCGTACCCCTACTACCGGAACTTCCGCAACCTGTTCGCCAAGTGGGGGGCCGTGTCCGTCCAGTCCACCTACTCCACCGTGGGCGGCCTCTTCGAGTTCGGCTTCCGGCACGACCCGGCCCACCCCCTGGAGAGCATCGCCGAGCACATGATCGTCCAGAACATCATCAACCGGAGCATCCTGGACCGGTACACCTTCATCAAGCGCTTCATCGAGGAGTGGGAGGCCGACGCGCTGGTGATCCATTCCATCAAGAGCTGCCGACTCTTCTCCGCCGGCCACGGGGACATGCGGGACTACTTCACCAAGGAACTGGGGGTGCCCGTGCTGATGGTGGAATCGGACCTGGAGGATCCGCGCTATTACGCCGAGGCGCAGATCAAGAACCGGATCGACGCCTTCTTCGAGACCCTGGAGCACAAGAAGCTGGTCACGGCGCGCTGACGGGACATCGTTCGGATGTTCGAGCCTTCGGGCGTTCCTCAGGGACAGCCGAACTTCCGAACGTTCGAACGCCCGAACGCACTTAGGCGAAGGAGCGAGCATGATCTACGGGGGGGCAGTCGATGTGGGGTCCACGCAGACCAAGGCCATCATCCTGGGGGACGCCCGCCAGATCGTGGGGCGGGCGCTGATCGACACGGGGGCCAACGTCACCCGGGCGGCCGAGACGGCCTTCGGCCTGGCCCTGAGGGACGCGGGCCTGCGCCGCGAGCAGGTGGGCTACGTGGTGGGCACCGGCTACGGCCGGTACAAGGTGACCTTCGGCGACACGCAGATCACCGAGATCACCTGCCACGCCCGGGGGGGGCAGTTCTTCTTTCCCGGCACGCGCACGGTGGTGGACATGGGCGGGCAGGATACCAAGGCCATCAAGGTGGCGCCCAACGGCGACGTGCAGGACTTCAACATGAACGACAAGTGCGCCGCTGGCACCGGCCGCTTCCTGCTGGCGGCGGCCGAGGTGATGGGGCTCGGCCTGGACGAGATCGGGCCCATCGCCCTCAAGGGGAAGGACCCGGTGCGGCTCACCTCGGTCTGCACCGTCTTCGTGGAGTCGGACATCATGGGCTACGTGGCCCAGAAAAAGAAGATCGAGGACATCCTGGCCGGCGTCCACCGGGCCATTGCCGCCCGCACCGTCTCCCTGGTGCGCCGGGTGGGCATCGAGGAAGAGGTGACCTTCACGGGCGGCGTCGCCCGCAACGTCGGCATGGTCCGGGCCCTGGAGGACGCCCTGAAGGTCCGCATCAACGTGAGCCCCGAGGCCCACTTCATGGGCGCGGCCGGGGGGGCCCTCTTCGCGCTGGAGCGGGCCGAGAAGGCGCAGGGCCGGGGCGAGCCCACGGTGGCCATCGGCGCGTGGGAGGACGGATTGAACGGGGGGACCGCTTGAGACGCTGCAGGGGGGCGGAGGTGCAGGGACTCATGGAAGTTCAATCCGCAATCCGCAATCCGCAATCCGCAATGGTGTAGGCGAGGCGATGGGGAGCGCGACGGAAGCCAGCGGGCAGGCGGCGGCGCCGGACGTGCGCAAGGTGCCGGTCTACTGCTACCAGTGCGTGGCGGGCCCGGACCTCCTGAAGGTGGAGGTGCGGGACGGCGTCCCCGTGCGCGTGGAACCCAACCTGGACCTGGCGGCCGAGCACCCGGGCCGGGGCCGGGTGTGCGTGCGGGCCTACGCCCTGATCCAGAAGACGCACAACCCGAACCGGGTGCAGCAGCCCCTCCGGCGCACCAATCCCCGGAAGGGGCGGCACGAGGATCCCGGCTTCGTCCCCATCTCGTGGGACGAGGCGCTGGACCTGGTGGCGAAGCGGCTCCTGTCGCTGCGCGAGTCCGGCCTGCTGAACGAGCAAGGCCTGCCGCGGCTGGCCGCCACGCTGGGGTCGGGGGGCATCGCGCCGGCCTACTTCGGGACGTTCGGCGCCTTCCTGGCGGCGTGGGGCCGCGTGGATTTTAGCATCGGTAGCGGGCAGGGCATCAAGTGCACCCACTCGGAACACGTCTACGGCGAGTTCTGGCACCGTGGCTTCACCGTGGCCCCGGACAGCCCGCACTGCCGCTACGTCCTCTCCTTCGGGGCCAACAGCGACGCCTCCGGGGGCGTGGCCGGCGTGTGGCGCCACGCCGAGGCGCGCGGCCGGGGGATCCGCTGGATGCAGTTCGAGCCCCACCTGTCCATCACCGGGGCCGCCGCCGACCGCTGGATCCCCGTGAGGCCGAAGACGGATGCCGCCGTGCTCTTCGCCCTCATCCACGTCCTCCTCCACGAGATGCCGTGGCGCCAGGCCTGCGACGTGGCGTTCCTCCGCGACCGGACCAGTTCGCCCTACCTGGTGGGCCCGCGGGGCTACTACCTGCGGGACCCGGAGTCCCGCAAGCCGCTCCTCTGGGATGTGGCGGACGGCCGGGCCAAGACCTACGACGACCCCACGCTCCGCGCGCCCGCCCTCGAGGGCGAGTACCGCGTCCGTGGGATCGAGGTGGGGCCCGACGATCAGACGTGGGACGGCGAGGCCGTGGACTGCACCCCCGCCTTCCGGCGCCTCCGGGACCACGTGAAAAGCTGCACGCCCGAGTGGGCGGCCAGGGTGGCCGACGTGCCGGCGGAGGTCCTCCGGCAGGTGGCGCGCGAGTACGTGGAGGCGGCCCAGGTGGGGGCCACCATCGAGGTGGACGGCGTGGAGCTGCCCCTGCGCCCCGTGGCCGTGCTCCTGGGCAAGACCGTGAACAACGGCTGGGGGGGCTACGAGTGCTGCTGGGGGCGCACCGTGCTGTCGGCCCTGGTGGGCGCCCTGGAGGTGCCGGGCGGCACCCTCGGCACCACGGTGCGGCTCAACCGGCCCGGGACGGACCGGCTGAAGAGCGTGCGCCCGGGGCCCGACGGGTTCATGGACCAGCCCCTGAACCCGACGGACCGCGCCCGCTGGGAGGCCGTGCCCACCAGCCGCAGCGCGTACAAGACGCTGGTGCCGCTCATCGGAGACTCCCCCTGGTCCCCCGCCCTGGGCCCCGCGCATCTCCCCTGGCTCTTCCTGGAGGACCGCCCCGCCGACTGGCCCGAGCCCACCCCTCCGGACGTCTGGATCACTTACCGCACCAACCCGGCCATCTCCCACTGGGACAGCGCCCGGGTGGGGAAGGCCCTGGCCCGCTTCCCCTTCATCGTGAGCTTCGCCTACACGCTGGACGAGACCAACTGGTACGCCGACGTGGTGCTGCCCGAGAGCACGGACCTGGAAAGCCTGCAGCTCTACCGGGCCGGGGGCAGCAAGTACATCGAGCAATTCTGGGAGCACACCGGCTGGATCCTGCGGCAGCCCGCCGGCGACCCGGCCTACGATACGCGCGACATCACGGACGTGGCCGGCGAGCTGGCCGCCCGCACGGGCCTGCTGCCCCAGTACCTGGAGGCCCTGAACCGGGGCGCGGGCATCGGGGTGCCGCTCCGGGGGGAGGGCTACGACTTCCGCCTGGACGTGGCGGCCCCCGCGCCGCCCGACGCGGCGGGGATCTGGGACCGGGCCTGCCGCGCCGCGTCCTTCAGCCTCACGGATGGGCGCGAGGAGCGCGGCCTGGAGTGGTTCCAGGAGCACGGCGCCCTCTTCGTGCCGGTGCCCAAGACCCAGTGGTACCTGCACCCCGTGATGGTGGCGCAGGGCCTCCGCTACGAGCTGCCCTATCAGGAGCGGATCCGGCGAGTGGGCGAGGAGCTGGCCCACCGTCTCCACGAAAAGGGGATCCGTTGGTGGGACGAGCAGCTCGCCGAGTACCAGGCGCTGCCGGCCTGGAAAGACTTCCCGGACATCTGGGGGCGCGCCGCGGCCCTCTTCGGCAAGCGGCCGGAGGACTATCCCCTCTGGCTCCTCACCTCCAGGAGCATGCAGTATTCCTGGGGGAGCAACGTGGCCGTTCCCATCCTGGCGGAGGTGGCGGCCAACATCCGCGGGCACGAGGGCGTGGTCCTCAATGCGGCCGCGGCCGCCCGCCTGGGCATCGCCGAGGGGGATCCCATCTGGGTGGAGTCGCCCATCGGCCGCGTGCGGGGGGTGGCCACCCTGCGGGAGGGCATCCGGCCGGACACCATTCTGGCCCTCCAGCAGTTCGGCCACTGGGTGACGCCCGTGGCCAAGGAGCTGGGCCGCCGCCTGCCGAACCTGAACCAACTCGCCCCGATCCATCTGGCCCTCACGGACGCCACGGGCAGCGGGGCCGACCTCGTCCGGGTTCGCGTCTACCGCGCGGACCCGGACTCGGAATGACCAATGACCAATTTGATCGAGGCGCCTCGCGCCATCCTCAGAGATGGGGGGCCGGAAGCGACGATTGGTCGTTGGCGATTGGCCATTGGCGATTGAGGGACTAGGGATGCGCTGGGGCATGGTGATCGACCTCCGGAAGTGCGTGGGGTGCCAGACGTGCACCATCGCGTGCAAGCTGGAGCACGGCCTGCCCCCGGGGGTGGCGTGGCGCTGGGTGGCCGACATCGAGGTGGGGACCTTCCCGGACGTGCGCCGCACCTTCCTGCCCCTCGGCTGCCAGCACTGCGCCAGCCCCCCCTGCCGGGACGTCTGCCCCACCACCGCCACCCGCGTGCGCGAGGACGGCGTGGTGGTGGTGGACTACGAGAAGTGCATCGGCTGCGGCTGCTGCGTGCTGGCCTGCCCGTATCGGGCGAGGACCGTGATCCACGACGAGGCCTGGTACTTCGCCGGCGGACCCACGGCGCCCGAGGCGGCCACGGCGCGCGCGGAGCGGATGGGGGTCTGCACCAAGTGCAACTTCTGCCTCCACCGGTGGGACGGGAACGACGGGCTCCGGCCGGGGGTGGATGGCGAGGCCACCCCCATGTGCGCCCTCTCGTGCATCGCCAACGCCATCCACTTCGGCGACCTGGACGACCCCCAGAGCAACGTCTCGCGCCTGATCCGCGAGCACACCACGACGCGCCTGATGGAGGAGTTGGGCCTGGATCCCTCCGTCTACTACATCGTCGCCCCGGCCGCGCCCGGCCCGGCGCCCGCGGCGGCCCGGGAGGCTGCGTCGGCGCGATCGTACGGAACGGGAACGGGATCCTGACCGTTCGCGAATTGGAAATTGGCCAATAGCGATTGACCGTTCGGGAGGGGAATCATGCTGGTGGCGGGAATCGACGTGGGCTGCGGCTCCACCAAATGCGTCATCCTGGACGAGCAGAAGACCGTGCGCGGGCGCGGGTGGGCCCGCACCAAGGCCGACTTCGAGCAGGTGAGCGGCGCGGCCCTGGAGGCGGCCCTGGCCGAGGCGGGCGTGCGGCAGGACAACCTGGATTACATCGCCACCGCCGGCCTGGGGCGCTACAGCATCTCCTTCCGGGACATCCAGATCACGGACCTCACCTGCGCCGCCCACGGCGCCCACTACCTGTTCCCGGGCACGCGCTTCGTGCTGGACATGGGGGCGCAGAGCACGCGGGCCGTGCGCCTGACGGACGACGGCAAGGTGAAGGAATTCCACATGAACGAGAAGTGCGCGGCGGGGTCGGGCGGCTTCCTGGAGCGCGTGGGGAAGTACCTGGAGGTCCCCGTGCACGACATGGGGGACATCTCGCTGAAGAGCAAGGCGCCCACCACCATCAGCAGCATCTGCGCCGTGCTGGCCGAGTCGGAGATCATCAACCATGTCTCCGAGGGCCAGACCGTGGAGGACATCATCGCCGGCATCCACTGCTCGCTGGCCGAACGGGCCATGCTCCAGCTCAAGCGGGTGGGCTTGAACGGCGAACTCACGTTCGTGGGCGGCGTGGCCCGCCAGGCCGGGATGGTGCGGGCGGCGCGCGAGAAGTTCGGCGTGCCCGTGAACGTGCCCGACCACCCCGAGTACGTGGTTGCGCTGGGGGCCGCCCTCCTGGGCCTGCAGCGGGCCCGCAAGGTGCGTGCGGGGGCGCCGGCCGCCGCCTGAAAACCGCAGGGGTGCGGAGGAGCGAGGGCGCATGGGGGCAGGGGCGAACGGGCGACCCAGGGTTTCGGATCTCCCCTGCGCCCCCGCGCCCCAGCCCCCCTGCAGCGGCGGTGACGGAGGGAGGGGATGATCAACGTCAGCAAGCTCTACTGCGGGGCCGCGTCGGGGAGCGACGGGCTGCGCTACGGGGCGGCCCGGACCTCCGCCGAGCAGCCGGCCACGCCGCGCGCGGCCGCCCTGCGCCGCCCCGTGGTGGTGTGGAACGTCACCCGGTCCTGCAACCTGCGCTGCCTCCACTGCTACAGCGATTCCGAGGCGCGCCGGTACGAGGGCGAGCTGACCTTCGAGGAAGGCGCCGCGTTCCTGCGGGACCTGGCGGCCTTCGAGGTGCCGGCGGTCCTGTTCTCGGGCGGCGAGCCGCTGGTGCGGCGGGACCTGTTCGAGCTGGTGGGGTACGCCCGCTCCCTGGGGCTGCGCCCGACCCTCTCCACCAACGGGACCCTCATCACCCCCGAGGTGGCCGCGCGGATCGTGCGGACCGGTTTCACCTACGTGGGCGTCAGCCTGGACGGGATCGGCGAGGTGAACGACCGGTTCCGCGGCGTCTCGGGCGCGTTCCAACGGGCCCTGGCCGCCTTCCACAACCTGAAGGCGGTGGGCCAACGCGTGGGCCTGCGCCTCACCCTGAACCGCCACAACGTGGAGAACCTGCACCGCATCTTCGACCTCATCGAGCTGGAGGGGATCGACCGGGCGTGCTTCTACCACCTGGTCCCCTCCGGGCGGGGCCGGAGCATCGTGGGGGACGTCCTCTCGCCGGCGGAGACGCGCGCCGCCGTGGACGTCATCCTGGAGCGCGCGGCCGATTTCCACCGGCGGGGCCTGGGCAAGGAGATCCTCACGGTGGACAACCACGTGGACGGGGTATACGCGTACCTGCGCCTGCGGGCCGAGGGGTCGCCCCGGGCGGAGGAGGTGCTGCGGCTGCTGCGCTGGAACGGCGGTGGCCTGTACAGTTCGGGCGTGGGCATCGCCGACGTGGACTTCCTGGGCAACGTCCACGCGGACCAGTTCTGGATGCACTACAGCTTCGGCAACGTGCGGCGGCGGCCCTTCAGCCAGATCTGGATGGACACCTCGGACCCGCTGATGGCCGGGCTCAAGGACCGCAGGCCTCGCCTCACGGGACGATGCGCGGCGTGCCGGTGGTTGGACGCGTGCGGCGGGGCCCTGCGGGTGCGGGCCGAGCTGGCCACGGGCGATCCCTGGGCGCCCGACCCCGGGTGCTACCTCGCGGACGCGGAGATCGGGCTGGCGCCGCCCGCGGCACCCCCTGCCGGCCCGGCCGGGGCCCCTGCCTCAAACGCTGCCTCCACTGCGGCCCCATCCTCGCGTGCGTGACGGGGATGGCGCCGTGAAACCGAGGCATCTGGAGGTGGTGCGGCCGGCGGCGTGGGCGCGTTCCACGCTGTACGACCAGGCGCAGGTGGATGCGCTCAACCGGATCGCCTTCCGGTTCGTGCGCTGCGCCCTGGTCTACTTCGCCCTGGGCGTCACCCTCGGGGGGCTGATGTTCCTGGGGCTGGTATCCCTTCCGGCCTTCCTGCACGTCCACCTGAACCTCTTCGGATTCGTGCTCATGCTGGTCTTCGGCATGGTGTTCAAGCTGGTGCCCCCCATGTTCGTGCGGCGGCAGGGGCTCTACAGCCTGGGCATGGCCCGGGCGCAGTTCTGGCTGGCGAACCTGGGGCTGATCGGGATGCTCGTGACGTACGCGCTGCCGGTGCGGCAGGAAAGCCGGGCCGTCTGGGCGGCCGCCGGGGCGTCCGCCCTGGCCGCGGTGGCGGCCTGCTACCTCTTCGTGATCAACGTCTACCTCACCCTGCGCGGCGCGGGCGGGCCCGAGACGGCCCCCGCGGACGCGGCGGCGCCTGGCGCGCCATCCTAGAGGGCTGCTGAAGGACGTCCATCTGCGGCGTTGGCACGCTCGCGCGCCGCCTTGCGTCTGGACGTTCTTGCCCGCCCGTGGCGGGTTTGAGCGGCCTGCGGAGGAGCGGGTTTCTTACTAACCCGCGAGACGAACATGCGCGAAACGTTGAATGCGGTCCTGCCGGCCACGCGTCCCATGCCCCAGCCGCCCGCCGGCCCGCCGACGGCGCTGGACTTCGGGCGGGCGCCCTTCATCGTGATCTGGGAGGTGACCCAGGCCTGCGAGCTGGCCTGCCGCCACTGCCGGGCCGAGGCCCGGCCCCGGCGCGATGCCGGCGAGCTCACCACGGCGGAGGGCAGCGCCTTCCTGGACGAGGTCCGCCGCTTCGGCCGGCCGCTGATGGTCCTCACCGGGGGGGACCCGGCCCTGCGCCCCGATCTCTGCGAGCTGATCCGGTACGGCACGTCGGTGGGCCTGCGGATGACCCTCACCCCCAGCGGCACACCCCGCATGACCCGCGATCGGATCCGGGACTGCGCCGAGGCGGGACTGCAGCGCATGGCCGTGAGCCTGGACGGGTCCACCCCGGCCGTGCACGATGCCTTCCGCGGCGTTTCGGGATCCTACGGCTGGACCATGGATATCATCAACGGCTGCCACGCCGAGGGGGTCCCGGTCCAGATCAACACCACGGTCACCAAGCACAATCTGCGGGACCTGAAGGCCATCGAAGCCCTCATGCTCCGGCTCGATATCGTGCTCTGGAGCGTCTTCTTCCTGGTGCCCACGGGCCGCGGCCGGCGGGAGGATGCCCTCTCGGCCCGGGAGTTCGAAACCGTGTTCCACCGCCTCTACGATCTGGGGCAGTGCGCCCCCTTCGACATCAAGACCACCGCCGCGCCCCACTACCGGCGCGTGGTCCTGGAGCGGGACCGGGCGGCGGGCCGCGCCACGGCGGCCCTCAAGGGCGTGCCGGCGGCCGAGGCGGCCGGCCAGGGCGCACTGGCGTCCACCCCCGCGGGTGTACGGGGCGGGATGATTGCCACCGCCGCAGCAGGAGGGGGCGGCGGGATCGCCACCGCCCCCGCAGGCCACGGGGGCGGAATGATCGGCCGATCCGCCCAGGGCGTGAACGACGGGAAGGGCCTCGTCTTCGTCTCGCACGTGGGAGACATCTATCCGAGCGGTTTCCTGCCCGTGAAGGCGGGGAACGTGCGTTACCACAGCCTGGTGGACGTCTACCGCAGGTCCCATCTCTTCCTGGACCTCCGCAACCCGACGCTGCTGCGGGGCAAGTGCGGGCGCTGCGAGTACCGCGAGGTCTGCGGCGGCTCCCGCGGGCGCGCCTTCGCCATCGCCGGGGACTACCTCGCGTCGGAACCCTACTGCGTTTACCGCCCCCCCAAACGCTAGCAGGCTGCTGAAAAAGGCCCACCATCTCTCCCGGCCGCCTCTGCGGCGGCGGGTGGGGCGTTGGCGCGCTCGCGCACTCCCTGCGGCGTACCCGGCGTACGCCTCAGTCGGCGCA
>DASPOZ010000101.1:0-38942 GCA_035625755.1 Candidatus Sulfotelmatobacter sp. | reverse complement strand
CCCATCGAGCAACAGGGCCTCGCCGTCCGCCTCTAGGTCGAGGCGGCGGCGGGCCCTCCACCCACGGAAGGAAGGAGGAGTCCCCATGGCGGTCGAGGTGGGCCAGGCGGCCCCGGCATTCACCCTGAAGGACACCGACCTGAAGGATCGCAGTCTGAGCGAATTCAAGGGGAAGAAGGTGATCCTGGCCTTCTATCCCGCCGCCTTCACCGGCGTCTGCACCAAGGAGATGTGCACCTTCCGGGACAGCCTGGCGCAGCTCGGCAGCGCCAACGCGCAGGTCCTGGGGATCAGCACGGACACCCCCTTCGCCAACAAGGCCTTCGGTAAAGAGAACGGCATCACCTTCCCGCTCCTCAGCGACGTGAACCGGGACGTGATCAAGGCCTACGACGTCGTCTTCCCGGACCTGGCCGGCATCAAGGGCCTCACGGTGGCCAAGCGGGCCGTCTTCCTGATCGACGGGGGCGGCGTGGTGCGCTACCGGTGGGTGGCCCCCGAGCCCAAGGTGGAGCCCAATTACGCCGAGGTGCTGGCCGCGGCGGGGAAGAGCGCCTGAGCGGCCGCGCGGCATAAGGAACCGGACCCATGGTCTTGGCGCTGGTCAAGGGGCTCTGGACGACCCTGAAGCACGTCTTCAAGCGAGAGGTGACCATCCCGTATCCGGAGGTGAGGCCCCCCCTGCAGGACCGCTACCGGGGTCGCCAGATCCTGATCAAGGACGAGGACGGTCTGGAGCGCTGCGTGGGCTGCGAGCTCTGCGCCGTGGCCTGCCCCGCCGACGCCATCTACATCGAGGCGGCGGAGAACACCGAGGAGCGGCGCGTGTCCCGGGGCGAGCGGTACGCGCAGGTGTACAAGATCCACATGCTCCGCTGCATCTTCTGCGGCTACTGCGAGGAGGCCTGCCCCGAGGACGCCATCTTCATGGGCAAGGAGTACGAGTTCTCCTCGTACGGCCGCCGGGACTTCATCTACGACAAGGAGCGCATGCTGCTCCCCCTGCGGGAGGCCCTGAAGCAGCGCCCCGACCTGGTGGGGACGGGTCCCCATCGCCACACCCCCTAGCCGGAGCCGCGCCGTGCCGCTCTACTGGGAGGACGCCGAGGATATCGCGGACGCACTGCTGGGGGCCCATCCCGGTCAGGACCCGACGGACCTGGACTTTCCCACCCTGCACCGCATGATCTGTGAGCTCGCCGACTTCGCGGACGATCCGAGCCGCGCCAGCGAAGGGAAGCTGGAGGCCATCCAATTGGCCTGGCACGCGCAGGTCAAGCCCTGAACGCGCGGAGGCTTGCTTCGACCCACGTCAGGTTGAAGGCCCGACCCCGCACATCACGAGGAGGAGATCCGCATGGCCTATGAGTGGAAGTTCAACCCGCGCCCGTACTCGGACCAGGAGGCGAAAGAGCTCCTGAAGAGCGTCGTGAGCCCGGAGACCACCGACTGGCACTACAACACCCACCACAAGGGCTACGTGACGTTCCTGAACAACATCGAGAAGGAGCTGGAGACGGCCGACCGATCCAAGGCGAACGGGAACTACAGCCACGTGGGCGAGCTGAAGCGCCGCATGACCTGGAACCACGGCGGGACGGTGCTGCACGACGTGTACTGGGAGGTCATGGGCGGCGACGGCGACCCCGGCAAGGGGCCGGACGTGAAGGCCGCCATCGAGAAGGAATTCGGCTCCTTCGACGCGTGGAAGGCCGACTTCAAGGCCGCGGGTATCTCGGCCAAGCTTTCGGGCTGGTCCGTGCTGGTTTACGACGCGCTGTATTCGCACCGGCTCCTGAACGTGCTGGTGGACGAACATCACTACGGCGCCATCTGGGGGGGGATCCCCCTCATCTCGTGCGACGTGTTCGAGCACGCCTATTACCACAAGGACGGCCCCGGCCGCGCCAAGTACATCGATAATTTCCTGGGGAACCTGCACTGGGGCCGTGTCAACGCGCGCTACAAGAAGTGGGTCCGGTAACCCCCTCCACCGACGGCACGGGAAGGCCCTGGCCCGTCCGGCCGGGGCCTTCGTTTTTTGCGCATGCTTCCGGCCGTTCGGTGGTTGGATCGTTGGGCGGTTCGGTTCCTTTGGGGAGTGGCGGATGCCCGGCAGGGGAGGACGTCGCGCGGCGGGGGAGCGCCTGTCGACGGGGGCGAGGGGAGGGGTGATGGAGACGGCGGATCTAGTGGCGCGGGCCCGCTACGCGCCGGAAAAGATGCAAAAGGTGAGCCTGTTCGACACGCAGCGGTCCATGACGGACCTGTACTGCCTGGGGCCGGGCCAGAGCCAGCGGCCCCACGTGCACGCTGCCGAGGACAAGGTGTACGTGGTCCTGGAGGGGCGGGGGGACTTCCAGGTGGCGGGGGAGAAGGTCACGCTGGGTCCTGGCCGCGCCGTCCTGGCGCGGGCCGGCGTGGAGCATGGGGTCAGCAACCCGGGGCCAACCAACCTTCGCCTCCTGGTCTTTATCGCCCCACCCATCGCCCACTGAACGGCCAGGTAGCGCGGGTTGCGCGGGCCAACCCGACCCCGGCGGCGGGGCGAAAAAACCTTGACGCTGTCGCGGAAAATCGTAACAATCGCCGCGTCGCCCGCGTGCCTCAACCCCGGAGAGCGATGACACCCTTCCTGCGCACGGTCGCGTGGCTTCCGGTGTTCCTCGCCGCCGCCGCTCCCGCCGCCGCCCATTTCGGGGCGCAGCCGCCCAAGGACGTGTACCTGGCCAAGCGCATCGCCGAGATCCGCGATGCCACGGCCCGTTTCCAGGACCCGGCGGCGGCCCGCGCGGCCGGTTACGTCCAGGCCTCGGGCAACCTTCCGCTGCTCGGATACCGCTTCGCGCAGCCCGGGATCACGGCCGTCGCCTTCGATCGGCCCGCGGCGCTCTTCTACCTGAAGCAGGGCGAGCGATGGCAGCTCGCCGGGGTGGAGTATGCCGTGGCGGGGGAGGGGCGCCCGGCGGTGGAACCCTTCCCCGGCATCCGGTGGACGTGGGAGCCCGCCGTCTGCCGCTACGCCGACTGGCACGAACTCCAGGAGCGCGCCCGGGATCGGTGCCCGGCCACGCATCCCGAGGGCGCCGCCCTGGCCGCGTGGCAGCCGGCCTACTGGTCCATCCGGGTCTGGGTCTGGTATCCGAACCCGTCGGGGATGTTCGCCCGCGTGAACCCACTCCTGGCCCCGTTCGACGACCACAGCCTGCCCCCCGGCGGCTTCTGGACTTGGGATGCCTGGGCCGCGGATGCGGAATATTCCAACCGGAACCACCATGTGGCAGGGTGGATCGTCCTGCTCATTGGGGGCCTCATGCTCCCGCAGGCCTTCCAGGGGCGGTTCTGGCCCCGGCTCCGCCCGGCGTGGACGATCCTGGCCATGGCCATCGGGGTGCTCATCCTGGTCTTCAGCGATCCCGAGGGATGGCCGGTGGGGGACTTGACGCTGGCGCAGAGCCTGGCCAGCGAGGAGGTGCGCGAACACAAGCTCTCGGGCGTGATCGTGCTGGCCCTGGGCCTGGTGGAGTTCCTGCGCCTGCGCGGGGCGCTGCGGTCCCGGGTCTGGGGGCTGTTCCTCCCGGTCCTCTCCATCGGCGCGGGCGCCATCCTGCTGCAGCACCAGCACGCGGTCAGCAACTTCGGCTACCTGGGACGCGCCAACCTTCCCCACGTGACCGAGGGGCTCACGGCGATCCTGATCGGCGTGACCAAGATCCTGGCGGATTGGGGGCTCTGGCGGGGGCGCGCGGCGGCCGTCGCGTGGCCGGGCTTCACGCTGGCCCTGGCGCTGCAACTCATCCTCTACACGGAATGACGGCCATGATGGCGCAGGCGGCGGCGATCTCGAAGCGGATGGTGTCCTTTCCCAGCGGCCGCCGCAGCGTGCGCGCCTTTCTGACGCGCCCGCGGGGGCGCGGGCCCTTCCCCGGCGTCCTGGTGATCCAGGAGTGGTGGGGCCTGAACCCGCACATCATGGACGTCGCGGCCCGCTTCGCCCGCCAGGGCTACGTGGCGCTGGCTCCGGACCTGTATTCGCGCCAGGGGAACCGGGTCACGAAGGACCCGGCCGAGGCCGCCCGCCTCATGGGGCGGCTCGCGCCGAAGGACGCCCTGGCGGACTTGGGGGCGGCCCTGCGCTTCCTCCAGGCGCAGCCGGCTGCCGACCGGCGGCGCATCGGCGTGGTGGGCTTCTGCATGGGCGGCACCTACGCCCTGCTCCTGCCGTGCGTGCGCAAGGGGATCCGGGCCGCGGTGCCCTTCTACGGCCAGGTGCCGGACCCGCCGGAGCCCCTCCGCGGCCTCACCTGTCCCATCCTCTACTTCCACGGGACGCAGGACCAGTGGATCACCCGGCGGGATGTGGACCGCCTGCGGGCGGCCCTGGACCGGTTCGGGAAGCCCGGCGAGGTGGTCACCTACGAGGCCCCGCACGCCTTCTTCAACAACACCCGCAAGGATGCCTATCGTGCCGAGTTCGCCCGGGATGCCTGGCGCCGCACCCTGGCCTTCTTCCTCCAGCACTTGGCCCCGTAGCAGGAGTTCCCCCGGCTCCGTTCCCGTACCCGTATCCGTGCACGCTCCCGAAGCAGGAGGGTCCAACGTGCTCTGCGCCATCTTCCTCCGCCTGGCCCCGGCGGCCACGGCGAACCTGTCCCGCCCCGGGGTGATGGACGCGGTGGCGGAAGCCGCGCGGGGAGGGAGCGCGCCGTCCGTGGCCGCGCTGACGGCCCTGGGCCAGCCCGAGGAGTTTGCCCGCCTGTTCGTCGAACGCCTGGCGTACCTCCTCCGCCTGCGCGAGGCCGGCATCCTGCGCGGCGCCGGCCCCTTCGCGGACCTCAAGGACGGCATGTATCTCTGCAACGTTCCAGACGAGCGCGAGGCCCACCGCATCATGGAGGCGGACCCCTTCCTCCGCACCGGCCTCATCGAGCCCGACTACGCCATCCGCCGCTGGCTCGCCGCCGTGTGATCCGTCCGACCCCCACCTCACGAAAATGCACCAGAGCGGTTGAGGGCGTGCCCCCGGGGCTGCCTGGTTGAGTAGATCCTCCCGAAGGGCATGAGCACCGTTCTGCTGACGCCCCGGACAACGCCGCCCCGGGGGCTCAACCGACTGATCCCACCACTCCGCCCGCCTCAGACGGGCACGGATGCCGCCGTTTTCAGGCGGTCAATCGCGGGAGGGCGGCGCCACGAGGGGGTGAGGGCCCATGGCGCTGCGAGATGCAGGAGGGGCGGGGACGGGGGACTAGCGGTCCACCCAGATGCGGCCGGATGGGTCTGCCACAATCTCGCCGATGCGGGCGGCGGCGGGCGTTCGGGCGGCGCGGGGGTGGTCCAGCAGGGCGACTGTGCGCGCGTGGGGAACGGCCACCAGCAGGCCCCCCGAGGTCTGCGCGTCGCTGAGGACGAGTTGTTCCAGTTCCGTGATCCCGGCGCCCCATTCCACGGCGTGGGTGGCCTGGAGGTGCTGGAAGTTGCGCTGCGTCCCGCCCGGCACCAGGCCTGCCCGCGCCAGGTCCCAGACGCCCTCCAGGATCGGGACGTCGCCCAGGCGCAGGCGCGCCCCCACGGCGCTCCCCGCCGTCATCTCGCGCAGGTGCCCCAGCAGGCCGAACCCGGTGACGTCCGTCACGGCGTCGGCCCCGCCGCACGCGGCCACGGCATCCGCGGCGCCACGGTTCAGGGTGGCCATGATCTCGATGGCCCGCTGGATCAGGGCCGGCGCCGCCTTCTCGCGCTTGATGGCGGTGCTGATGATGCCCATCCCCAGCGGCTTGGTGAGCACCAGGTCGTCGCCCGGACGGGCCCCCACGTTCTTCCAGATCCGGTCCGGGTGGACGCGGCCGGTGCACACCAGCCCGTACTTGGGTTCGGCGTCGTCGATGCTGTGGCCGCCCACGATGCCGATGCCGGCCTCCCGGGCCTTGTCCGCGCCGCCCCGCAGGATGTCCTTGAGCACGGCCAGCGGCAGCTTGTTCACCGGGAAGCCGACGACGTTGAGGGCGAAGAGGGGCGTGGCACCCATGGCGTAGAGGTCGCTCAGGGCGTTGGCGGCGGCGATGGCGCCGAAACTGTAGGGATCGTCCACGATGGGCGTGAAGTAGTCCAATGTCTGTACCAGGGCCAGGTCGGGCCCCAGGCGATACACGGCCGCATCGTCGGCGGTCTCGGCGCCCACCAGCACGTTGGCGTCCTCGAACTTGGGTAGCTGGCTCAGGACCTGAGCCAGGTCGCTGGGACCGATCTTGCAGGCTCACCCCGCCCCGTGCGAGAGGCTGGTGAGGCGGACCGGCGTGGTCTCTGCCATGGCGCTGCTCCTTCCCCTAACAGGCTGCTGAAAAAGGCCCACCGTTCCTCCCCGCTGCCTCGGCGGTAGCGGGTGGGGCGTTGGCGCGCTCGCGCGGCGCTGCGACGTACGGACCGAGTACGCCTCGCACCTCGCATCGCGCGCCGCCTTGCACCTGGGCCTTTTTCAGCAGCCTGAAGGATCTTTTCACAGGCTCTCAGGTGCCCGGGCGCAGTCCCGCGGTGCGGCGGGTCGGTGGTCGGCGAAGCTGCTGCCGTGCGATGTGATTCTACCGCTACTATACTGCGTTCGGGGCGGCGGGTCCAATCGGCGGGCGCCCTCAGGGGTCGCGGGTGGGGGACGTCGCGCCGCCCGCCCGAGGCGCCCGCCCCAGCGCGCGCCGGATCGCCTGCGTGCCGGCCAGGGCCAGCGCGCCCAGCGCCGCTCCCAAGACCGCGCCGCCCAGCACGTCACCCGGGTAATGAGCCCCGCCGTAGACGCGGGCGTAGGAGACGGCGGCCGCGAATGGCACGAAAGCCCAGGCCCATCGCGGATACAGGCCCCCGACCACCACCGCCAGCGCGAAGAGGTTCGTGGCGTGGTTGGAGGGGAAGGCGTACGAACCCGTGCAGCCGGTGTTGAGCAAGGTCACCGCGGGCAGCACGTGGCAGGGCCGTGGCCGGGCCACCAGGAACTTCACCCAACCCGCCGCCTGATCCGCCAGCAGGATCGCCAGGACCGCCGTCGCGGCCGTCCACCGTCCCTTCGCCCCACCCCACACCAACAGGGCGGCGCCGGCCAGGACCGCGGCGAGCAAGAGGGTGGCCTTCCGCTCCAGCGCCGGCATGACCGCATCGAACACCGCGTTCCGGTGGCCGTGATTCACCGCCTCGAAGAGCCACCGGTCCCACCCGATCAAACGATCCGCCATCCGCCATCCACATCAGATACGACGGGCACCCGGTGCGATTCGGATTTCCCCGATGGCCTTAGGGCCTATCCCAAAACCTCGACCTCCGAGCGCTTAGGGGGTCATGCCCTGGTGCCGCCTGCAGGCGTGAGCCCATCGCGTCCCGCCGCGCGCGGGCGCGCGACGGTTGTGCCCATCCGATTGCGCCGGGGCCCCAGCCTGCTGGGGAAGGCCCTCCAGCAGGAGATGATGGGCCCGCGGAGCGCCGAGGACGGGGCCGGGGCTGGCCCCCGTCACGGGTCACTGAAGGGTTTTGGGATAGGTCCTTAGCAGGATACTGAAAAACTGGTTTCGGCCCAGGCTGCTCAAAAAGGTCCAAATGCAAGGCGGCGCGCGATGCGAGGCGCGAGGCGTACTGGGGTCGTACGTCGCAGCGTCGCGCGAGCGCGCCAACGCCGCAGATGGGCCTTCTCAGCGGCCTGTTAGGGTCTCGGTGGTTCATTCCGCAACCACCGCCGCGGGCCGGGCCTTGGCCCGGTGCCCGCCCCAGAGGAAGATGATGCCGCCGGGGAGGCTGGCAACGGCCACGATCGCGAACCAGAGGAGCGAGAGCGTGAGCGCCCCCGCCGGGTCCACGCCTACCTTGCCCAGGAGGATCACGGCACCCCCTTCACGTACCCCCAGCCCTCCCAACGAGATGGGGAGCATGGATAGGACGTTCAGGATCGGGATGAAAATCAGGAACTGGCCGAAGGTGACCGGCAGATGCAAGGCCACCGCCACGAGGAACACTAGGAAGATGAGGAGCATCTGGAAGGCCAGGGAGATACCGAGGGCCGCCCCCACCGCGGCCCGGTGGCCGCGGTAGCGTTGCACCGCCTCCCCGAAGCGGCGTACCGCCTGGAAGATCCCGCCGGCCGCCCGCCGGCCCGCCAGGCGCTCCGCCAGGCCCAGCGCCCACGGGCTGCTGATCAGCACGACGGCCGCGGCCAGCGCAGCAGCCACCGCGGCCACGAAGAGGCCGATGCGGGGGTCCCCCAGCGTTCCAGACCTGAAGGCCGCGGCGGTGGCCACTACGGCGATGCCGATCATGGCCACGAACCCGGTCACACGCTCCACCAGGATGGAGGCTACCGCCCCCTCGCCGGCCCGGCTGAGGTGCCAGATCCGGTAGCCCCGCACCACGTCCCCCCCCACGGCCGTGGGCAGGCACAGGTTGAAGAACATCCCCTCCAGATAGAGCGCCAGCAGCCGCCGGAGCGGGACGCGGATCCCCTCGGCGCCCAGCAGGATCTGCCAGCGCCACGTACTGAGGGTCTGCCCCACCGCGTAGAGGGGAAGGCACAACAGGATGAGCGGCAGGGAGGCGCCGCGCAGGGCGGCGGCCAATTGGGCGCGATCGACGCGGGAGAAGAGCAGGGCGAGGAGGGCGACGCTCACCCCCGCCTTGAGGACCAGCCCCCACGCGCCGCGTCCCCCGGCGGCCGGCGGCGGGGGGGAGGAGGGTGCGGCCGGGAGCGGCGCGCGCGGCGGCCCGCCTACCGGTCCGATGGCTCGCCCTTCCACAGGACGTGCTTCACCATGTAGATGGGCTTGCCCTGCGATTCATGGTACACGCGGGCCAGCATCTCCCCCAGGAGCCCCATCCCGATGGCGTGCACCCCCAAGAGCAGCAGGAGGACCCCCAGCAGGAGGAGCGGCCGGCCCCCGATCTCGGCGCCGGCGGCCAGCTTGAGGACGGCCAGGTAGGCGGTGATGGCGCCCCCGGCCCCGGTCATCACCAGGCCCGCGAGGCCGAAGACCTGGATCGGCTTCGTCCAGAAGCTGAGGAGGAACTTCACCGTGATGAGGTCCAGGAACACGCGCAACGTCCTGAGGATGCCGTACTTGGAACGCCCGAAGCGCCGAGGGCGGTGGTTGGTCTGCACCTCGGCGAGGGAGATGCCCATCCAGCTGGCGATGGCCGGGATGAAGCGATGCATCTCGCCGTAGAGGCGCAGGTGGCGGATCACCTCGCGCCGGTAGGCCTTCAGGGTGCAGCCGTAGTCGTGCAGGCGGACGCCCGTCACCTTCGAGATCAGTCCGTTGGCCAGCAGCGAGGGGAGCCGCCGGGAGAGGAAGGGGTCGTGCCGGGGATGGCGCCACCCGCTGACCACATCGTGGTCCTTGGCCTGGGCCAGGAGCTTGCCGATGTCCTCCGGGTCGTTCTGGAGGTCGCCGTCCAGGGTCACGATCACGTCGCCCTGCGCGTAATCGAAGCCGGCGGCCAGGGCCGCCGTCTGGCCGAAGTTGCGCCGCAGGGCGATCACCCGCCAGCGCGGGTCCTCCTTGGTGCAGGCCAGCAGCCGGGGCAGGCTCCCATCGGTGGAGCCATCATCCACCACCAGGACCTCGTAGGGGGTGCCCAGCTTGTCCAGGGCCGCCCGCACCTCGCCATAGAGGTGGGGCACCGTCTCCTCTTCGTTGAAGACGGGGATGACCACCGAAAGCGGAAGCGCCTCACTCATTGCCGATTGCCGATCGACGATTTTCGATTGTCGATCTGGCCGACGTGTTTTCGGGTGACGCGGGCGTAGCGGCAGTCGCCACTGTCCGATACCGGTTCCAGCATCGGTGCGCTGTCCCCATCCACAATCGGCAATCGAAAATCGACAATCGAAAATCCCTCAGTAGCGCGGCGGCGCGGGGGGGGGCGGGAAGCCCAGGAAATCGTACCCGCGCACGATGAAGAAACCGTGCAGGAGCCGGCCGTCATCCATCACTACCACCCGGGGTTCCAGCTCCACGCGCCGGAAGGCGCGCTCCACCTCGTGCGGGAGCGGTTGGTACCCGTAGGTCACGAAGATCCCGTTCCGGCCGCGCTGCCCGTCCAGGCCGCCCCAGATGTCGTACTGGCTGAAGCGGCCGCCCAGGTCCGCCGTGTAGGTCCGGGGCTGTCCCTCCACGTAGAACGCCAGGAGGCTGGCGAGTTGGTACCGGTCGCTGACGATGAAGGGCGGAGCGGCCTCGCGGGTGCCCTGCGGGGGCCCGCCCGGGATGGCCGCCTGCGTGGCGCTCACACGGGCGGCCAACTGGCGCCACCCGCAGAGCCGCTTGCAGGGATCCAGCCCTTCGGCCAGGAGCTGCCCGCCGCGGCGCAGGAGCCGGCCGGCCGCGCCGGGGCCCGCCCGTTGGCCCAGACGGCTGAGGGATGCGCCCAGCGCATGCACCGGCCGCGGCCACATGGCGCCGGCCTGCACGGCGATGCCGAGGATTATAGAGGCCGCGCCGAAGAGCAGCAAGGCCTTTTGCCGGCGCCCGGCCCGCCGCTGCCGCTCTTGCAGCCGCTCCGCGGCCCACGCCGCAGCGGCGACCGCGGCCGTGAGGTAGGCGGGCGCGGGCCAGTTCCCCTGGATCTTGGCCCCCAGGCTCCAGAACAAGAAGAAGAGCAGCACGGGGCCCGACGTCCAGAACAGGAGGAGCGCGGCGGGCTGGCGCTCACGCAGGCCCCGCCCGCCCGCGGAGGCGATGCCGGCCACCAGGGCGGCGAAGAGCAGGGGCGAGACCACGGCCGCCTGCACGCCCAGGTACTCCCCCAAGGTCTGCCACCAGAGGGCGGCGCCGCCCGTGGCCTGGCCCACCACGTGCCGGAAGGACACCCAGTCGTGCCGCCAGTTCCAGTACAGGATGGGGGCCGCGCCGAGCACGCCCCACGCCGCCACGATCCACGGGCCGCGTCCGCGCAGGAGGACGTGGCGCCGGGGGTGCGTGAAGAGGAACCCGGCGAGACACCCCGCCAGAAGGAGGATCGTGTACTTGATGAGGAGGCCCGCCGCGAGGGCGGCGCCGGCGGCGTGCCACCAGGCGCTGCCGGGCGCCCCGGCGGCCGCCCGCCAGACCGCGTACACGGCGGCGGCCCAGCAGACCAGCAGGGGCGCATCCGTGGTCATCAGCAGGCCCCCCGCGCCGTACAGCGGCATGGCCGTGAGGAGGACCACGGACCAGAAGGCGGCTCGGTCGCTCCCGGTGGTTTCCCTGGCCAGGCGGGAGGCCAGGAGGGCGAGCAGGGCGCCCGCCAGGAGGGCGGGCAGGCGGATGGCCAGCACCGAATCCCCCCCGAGCCGCGTGGCCAGGGCGATGAGGTACGCGATGCCGGGGCCCTTGCTGTAGTAGCTCCAGTCCAGGTGGCGCGACCAGTCCCAGTACTGGGCCTCCTCGGGGCTCAGTTCCCAGGCGCCGGTGGTGAGGAACCAGAGGCGGAAGAGGGTGATGGCCCCCACCAGGCCGAGGGTCATGATGCGGTAGGGGATCACGCCCGGCCGCTAGCAGGCTGCTGAAAATGCCCCGGCATCTCTTCCCTCTGCCGTCAGGGCGGCAGCGGGTGCGGCGTTGGCGCGCTCGCGCACTCCCCGGGACGTAACCGACGTACGCCTCAGTCGGCGCATCGCGCGCCGCCCTGCACCTGGGCCGTTTTGAGCAGCCTGGGCAAGAGCGTGTTTTCGACCAACCTGCTAGGCCTTCGCGCGGGCTCGCCCGCGGCGGGGGGACACACCGGCGCGCACCCGCCGGTCCCGGGCGGCGACCTCGGCGGCGAGGCGGGCCTTATAGGCGCGGAGCCGGGCCCGCAGATCCCCATCGGCCGTGGCCAGGATCTGGGCCGCCAGGACGCCCGCGTTGCGCGCCCCCGCCCGCCCCAGGGACATGGTGGCCACCGGGACCCCGCCCGGCATCTGCGCCGTGGAGAGCAGGGCGTCCAGGCCCCGCAGCGGGCTGGACTCGATGGGCACCCCGATCACGGGCAGCGTGGTGGCGGCCGCCAGGACGCCCGCCAGGTGGGCCGCCCACCCGGCGCCGGCGATGAGGACCTTGAGGCCGCGCGCCTCCGCATCCCGCGCGTAGCGCAACGCGAGCCGGGGCGAGCGGTGCGCCGAGCAGACGCGCACCTCGTGGGGGATGCCGAATCCCTCCAGCGCCACGGCTGCCTCCCGCATCACCTCCAGGTCCGAGTCGGACCCCATCACGATCCCCACCTGCGGTTTCCTCGTCATGCGGCCCCCCGCTCCAGGGCCTTGCGTCCGATGTCCGTCCGGAAGTGCATGCCTTCCCAGTGGATCTTGCGCACGGCCCGGTAGGCCCGATCGATGGCGGTGCGGAGGGGGTTCCCCAGGGCCGTCACCCCCAGGACGCGGCCGCCGGCCGTCACCACCCGGGCCTGCTGCAGGGCCGTCCCGGCGTGAAAGACGGCCACGTCCTTCAGGCGGGCCGCAGCCCGCAGCCCCGTGATGGGCTTCCCCTTCTCGTAGGGTCCCGGGTACCCGCCCGCGGCCAGCACCACGCAGACGGCGGGCTCCGGGCGCCAGGCGATCTCCACCTCGTGCAGGCGTCCCGCGATGGCCGCCTCGAGGACGGTCACCAGGTCGGACGCCATGCGGACGAGCAGGGGCTGGGCCTCGGGATCGCCCAGGCGGGCGTTGAACTCCAGGACGCGGGGCTCGCCGTTGTGGATCATCAGGCCCGCATAGAGGACGCCGCGGTAGGGGTGCCCCTCGGCGGCCATGCCTTTCACGGTGGGCACCATGATCCGCTCCATGACCTTTCGGTGGACCGCCTCGGTGACCACCGGGGCGGGGGAGTAGGCCCCCATGCCGCCGGTGTTGGGCCCCCGGTCGTCGTCGAAGGCGGCCTTGTGGTCCTGCGCCGAGGGCAGGGGGAGCACGGTGGTGCCGTCGGTCACCGCCAGGAAAGACGCCTCCTCGCCCTGGAGGAATTCCTCCACCACGATCTGGTTGCCGGCGTCCCCGAAGGCGCGGGCCTCCATGATCAGCGCCAGCGCGTCCAGTGCCTCCTCCACCGTGCGGCAGACGATGGCGCCCTTGCCCGCGGCCAGCCCGTCCGCCTTCACCACGATGGGCGCTCCCACCTCGCGGATGTAGCGGCGGGCGTCCTCTGGGCGGTCGAACTCCTGGTGGAAGCCGGTGGGGATGCCGTGCCGCTTCATGAAGCGCTTGGCGAAGACCTTGCTGCCCTCCAGGGCCGCCGCCTCGCGGCCCGGCCCGAAGATCCGGAGGCCCCGCCGCCCGAACTCGTCCACGATGCCCATGGTCAGCGGCAGCTCCGGCCCCACCACCGTGAGGTCGATGGCGTGCCGCTCGGCGAAGTCGGCCAGGGGGCGGACGTCGGACACGCTGATGTCCACGCACTCGGCCAGCTCGGCGATGCCGGCATTGCCCGGGGCCACGTAGAGCTTGGTGACCGCCGGGCTCTGCTTCAGCTTCCAGGCGAGGGCGTGCTCGCGCCCGCCGCCGCCGACCACGAGGATCTTCATGCACGCTCCCTGAAAAACGTTCGACGGTACGAACGTACGATCGTACGACCGTTCGGTGGGACACGGCGGGCGAGCGAGCCGTCGCACCGTCGAACGGTCGAACGCCTTTGCGCTGCGCTCAGTGCCGGAAGTGGCGGATGCCGGTGGTGACCATGGCCATGCCGCGCGCGTCCGCGGCGGCGATCACCTCGGCGTCCCGCACCGACCCGCCCGGCTGGATCACCGCCGTGACGCCGGCCTCGGCGGCCGTCTCGATCCCGTCCGGGAAGGGGAAGAAGGCGTCCGAGGCCATCACGGTGCCCGCGGTGGGGCTCTGGGCCTTCATCACGGCCATCCGTACGGAGTCCACCCGGCTCATCTGCCCTGCACCGATCCCTACGGTCTCCCGCTCGCGGGTCAGGACGATGGCGTTGGACTTCACGTGTTTGGCCACCCGCCAGGCGAAGCGCAAGGCGCGCATCTCGGCGTCGCTGGGCGCGCGCGCGGTCACCACCTTGAGGGCGGCCTCGTCCAGGTCGGCCGCGTCGCTGGCCTGCACCAGGAGGCCCCCGCGGACCCGGCGGACCTCGCGGTAGGGCGCGCGCGGGTCCGGCGGCGGGGGCACCCGCAGGAGGCGGAGGTTCTTCCGGTCCCGCAGCACCGCCAGGGCCTCGGCCTCGTAGTCCGGAGCCGCCACGGCCTCCACGAACGTGCCGGCGATCTCGCGGGCCGTCTCGGCCGTCAGGGGCCGGTTGAAGCCGAGCACCCCGCCGTAGGCGGAGACCGGGTCGCAGGCGCGGGCGCGACGGTAGGCCTCGGCCTGCGCGGCGTCCACGGCCACGCCGCACGGGTTGGTGTGTTTGATGATCACCGCCGCCGGCGCCTCGAACTCCAGGGCGCACTCGAAGGCGGCGTGCAGGTCCACCAGGTTGTTGAAGGAAAGTTCCTTGCCCTGGAGCTGCGCCGCCGCGGCCAGGCCGTAGGGCGGCTCCCCCTCGCACCGGTAGAAGGCGGCAGACTGGTGCGGGTTCTCGCCGTACCGGAGCCCCTGCAGCCGCGTCAGCCGGATGGCCAGGGTCTCTGGCCAGGTGCCCGCCGCCGGCCCGCCGGGCCCCCCGGCGCCGGGGGCCAGGTACTCGGCGATGAGCGCATCGTACCGCGCGGTGTGGGCGAAGGCCTTCTGGGCCAGCCGCGCGCGGGTGGCGTCGGAGAGCGCGCCGCCGCCCGCTTCCAGTTCGCGCAGCACCCCGGGATAGTCCGCCGGGTCCACCACCACGGCCACGTGCGCGTGGTTCTTGGCCGCCGACCGGACCATGGCCGGCCCCCCGATGTCAATCTGTTCGATGGCCTCGGCCCGGGTGACGCCGGGGCGGGCCACCGTGGCCTCGAAGGGGTAGAGGTTTACCACCACGATGTCGATGCGGTCGATCCCGTGGCGGGCGCACTGCTGGGCGTGATTGGGGTCCTCCCAGCGGGCCAGGATCCCGCCGTGGATCTTCGGGTGCAGGGTCTTGATCCGTCCGTCCAGCATCTCCGGGAAGCCGGTGACGGCGCTCACGTCGGTCACGGCCAGCCCGGCGTCCCGCAGGGCCTTGGCCGTGCCCCCCGTGGAGATGAGGGCCACCCCCAGGCGGGCGAGGCCCTGCGCCAGGTCCACCAGCCCGGACTTATTCGAGACGCTGAGCAGCGCCCGTTCAACTCGTGTGGTCATGGCGCCGAGATCCCCCTGGGTTCCAGGCCCGGGCCTCCCGCCGTCGCCTGAGGAGGGGCGGGCGGCCGGGCCCCCGGGTTATGGGTTGACGAAGGCGACCGCGGGCGCCTCGCCGGCCGTGGGCGCGCCCCGGCAGATCACGCGCCGCCCCTGCACCTGGAGGCGGCCCTCGGCGAAAAGCCGGATGGCCTGCGGGTAGATCTGGTGCTCGTGGCGGAGGATGCGCGCGGCCAGCGTTTCCTCCGTGTCGTCGTCGTACACGGGGACGGCGGCCTGGATGATGATGGGCCCCGTGTCCGTCCCCTCGTCCACGAAGTGCACGGTGCACCCGGAGACCTTCACGCCGTAGTCGACGGCCTTGCGCTGCACGTGCAGGCCGGGGAAAGCCGGCAGGAGGGCCGGGTGGATGTTCATGATCCGGTTGCGGTAGGCCGCCACGAACTCCGCCCCCAGGAGGCGCATGAAGCCGGCCAGGCACACCAGGTCCACGGCGGCCTCCCGCAGCGCGGCCACCACCGCCCGGTCGAAATCGCGCCGCGTGGGGTACGCCTTGGGGTCCAGGTGCCGCGCCTCCACGCCGCCGCCGCGTGCCCGTTCCAGCGCGTGGGCCGTGGCCACGTCGCTCACCACGAGGCGGACGCGGGCCGGGAAGGCGGGATCCGCGCAGGCATCCATGATGGCCTGCAGGTTGCTGCCCCGGCCCGATGCCAGCACCCCCAGGGCGATAGGGGTCATGGCCGGTTCACCCCGCCGGCCCCGCCCAGGTCACCCCCGGCGGGCCCGCCTGGATCTCGCCCAGCACCACGGCCCGTTCGCCGAGCCGGGCGCAGGCCGCCAGGGCGGCATCCGCCTCCTGCGGGGGGACCACGAGGACGAGGCCGATCCCCAGGTTGAAGGTGCGCTCCATGTCCGCCTCGGGCACATCCCCCAGGCGCTGGATCAGGCCGAAGATGGGGGGGCGCGGCAAGGCCTCGCGCCGGAGGCGGGCGCCGCACCCCTCGGGCAGGATGCGGGGGAGATTGCCGGGGATGCCGCCGCCGGTGATGTGGGCGATGCCGCGCAGGTCCACCTGGTCCCGCAGGGACAGCACCGGCCGCACGTAGATGCGGGTCGGGCGGAGGAGTTCCTCGCCCAAGGTGCACCCCAATTCGGACACGTGCCGGTCCAGCGTCCAGCCGGCGGTCTCCAGGAAGGCCTTGCGGGCCAGCGAGTAGCCGTTGCTGTGCAGGCCGCTGGAGGCCAGGCCGATCACCGCATCTCCCGGGGCGATCCGCCGGCCGTCCAGCAGGCGCGCCCGCTCCACCACGGCCACCACGAAGCCGGCCAGGTCGAAGTCGCCGGCGGCGTACATGCCGGGCATCTCGGCCGTCTCGCCGCCGATGAGCGCGCAGCCCGCCTGGCGGCAGCCTTCGGCGATGCCGCGCAGGACCGCCTCGGCCGTGGCCAGGTCGAGGCGCGCGGTGGCGAAGTAGTCCAGAAAGACGAGAGGCTCGGCGCCCGCGGCCAGCACATCGTTGGCGCACATGGCCACCAGGTCGATGCCCACGGTGTCGTAACGGCCGGCCAGGACGGCCACCTTGAGCTTGGTCCCCACGCCGTCCGTGGCCACGAGGAAAAGCGGGTCGGTGTACCGGCCGGGTGGGAGGGCGAAGGCGCCGGCGAACCCGCCGATTCCGGCCACCACTTCCGGCCGGGCGGTGGCCGCCGCGAGTTCCCGGATGCGGGCCACCAGCGCCTCGCCGGCGTCGATGTCCACCCCGGACGCTCTGTAGGTCAATGCCGACATGGGAGGCGACGACGCAGGGGCGTCTCCAGGTTTCCGGCGGCGGTTCGCGATGCTGCGAGCCGGCGCATCGTAACAAAAAAGGGGAGGGGGAGGCAACGGGATTCGGAGGGCGACCCGGCCGGAGACCTCCTACGCTTCCGCGAAGACCTCGGCGGTGAAGATCTCGATGTGCACCCCGGCGTGCCACGCGTCCGGAGAGAGGCCGGCCTTCACGCAGGCTTGGGAGAGGAAGGTCTCGGCCGTCCAGCCGTGCTCCGCGGCCACCTGGGGGAGCAGGAGGCCGCGGCGAGGGCCCTGGCTCACGATGATCCCGTGGGTGCCGGGGACGATATCCTGGGGGCCCGCCGCGGGCACGGGCGGGGAGAGGATCGAGATCTCGATGCGGATCTTGGCGAGCTCGCCGGGGGCGAGGGGGGGGAAGCGCGGGTCGGCGGTGGCGGAGGCCACGGCGCAGGAGGCCATGGATTCCGGGAGCGAGCCCGAGGGTTCCATGTTGCCCACGCAGCCGCGCAGCCTGTCCCCCAGCGTGAGGGTGACGAAGACCGGACCACGGACCTGGGCCTCTGGGATCGGAACGGGTTCCGGCGGAGAAGTGGGAAGGCTGAGTCGCCGCGCGATGGCGTCCCGCGCCACAGCTAAGAGGTAGTTGCGGGATCCCTGGTCAAGCATGCCGATCGTCCACGGCCAGCGTCCTCCAGAAGCGACTCTAGGTGGTGATGATGGGGCTGTCAATCCGCCGCATGAGATGATGAAAAGTCAGCCTCTAATATACCTGAGTATAGGTCTTGACAGGCCGATGGCGGAGATGTAGAATACCAATTGTCGACTAACCTTATCGACTTTAACGAGTATTATATGCTTGTGTCAACAAAGGCTGATTACGCAACCCGAGCCCTTCAGGACCTGGCGATGCATTATGACCAGGGCCCCGTCCAGATCGAGGGGATCGCCCGGCGCCAGGGGCTCCCGGTGCGTTACCTCGAGCAGGTCCTCCTCATGCTCAAACGAGCCGGCTTCCTGCGAAGCAGGCGCGGCGTCAACGGCGGCTACTACCTGGCGAAGCCGCCCCACGAGATCACCATTGGGGAGGTGCTCCGCGCGGTGGACGGTCCCGTCGCGCCCATCTTCTGTGTGACGGATGGCCAGCGGGAGCTCTGCCCCAAGGAGGGCTTCTGCGCCCTGCAGGACCTCTGGGCCGAAGTGCGGGACGCCGTGGGCAAGGTGGTGGACACCACCACGCTGGAAGACATCAGCCAGCGCCTTCGCGCGAAGCAGGGGGCGGGGCGGGTGACCTACCAGATCTAACAGGATGCCGAACATTTTGCGCAGGCTGCTTAAAAAGGTCCAGATGCAAGGCGGCGCGCGCGGCGAGGCGCGAGGCGTACTTGGTCCGTACGTCGCAGCGCCGCGCGAGCGCGCCAACGCCGCAGATGGGCCTTTTTCAGCAGCCTGCTAAGCTGCCGGGCGGGGCGGGGCGCAGCATGCGTGGCATCACGGATTCGGTGCTCGACCTCATCGGGGACACGCCCCTGGTGCGCCTGCGCCGCGCGGTCCCGCCGGGGGGCGCGCGCGTCCTGGCGAAGCTCGAGTCCCTGAACCCAGCCGGCAGCGTGAAGGACCGGATCGCCCTGGCCATGGTGGAGGAGGCGGAACGGGCGGGGCGGCTCCAGCCCGGCGCCACCATCGTGGAGCCCACCTCCGGCAATACGGGCGTGGGGCTGGCCATGGTGGCCGCCGTGAAGGGCTACCGTCTGATCCTCACCATGCCCGAGGACATGAGCCCGGAACGGTGCGCCCTCCTCAAGCGGTACGGGGCCGAGGTGGTCCTCACCCCGGCCATCGAAGGGATGACCGGGGCCGTCTTCGCGGCCCAGGAGCTGGTGCGAAAGAACCCGGCCTACTTCATGCCGCAGCAGTTCGAGAACCCGGCCAACCCGGACGCGCACCGGCGCACCACGGCCCAGGAGATCCTGAAGGCCACCGGCGGCGAGGTGGACGCCTTCGTGGCCGGCGTGGGCACCGGGGGGACCATCACCGGGGTGGCGGAGGTGCTCCGCCGCGAGGTCCGCGGGGTGCGGATCGTGGCCGTGGAGCCGGCCGCGTCGCCAGTGCTCCAGGGCGGGCGCTTCCGGCCCCACGGGATCCAGGGGATCGGGGCCAGCTTCGTCCCCGGCGTGCTGGATCGGTCCCTGCTGGACGAGATCATCGGCGTCCACGACGCGGACGCCAGGGCCATGGCCGGCCGGCTGGCACGGGAGGAGGGCCTCCTGGTGGGCGTCTCCGCCGGGGCCAACGTGGTGGCCGCCCTGCAGGTGGGGGCGCGCCTCGGCCCCGGCCGCACCGTGGTCACCATGCTGCCGGACACCGGCGAACGCTACCTGCGCGAGACCATCTGACGGCCCGCCCCGATGGTTCCCCCGCCCGGCGCGCGCCGGGCGGGGGAGCGGGGGCGGGGGAGGAACCCCAGCGATGAGTATCACGGTGTACATTCCGACGCCCTACCGCCAATTCACGGACAATCAGGCCCGGGTGGAGGCGGGGCAGGCCACGGTGGCCGGCGTCCTGCGCGAACTGGAGGGGCGCTACCCCGGCCTGCGCGGCCGCGTGCTGGACGGACGCGGCGAGATCCTGCACCACGTGAACGTCTACGTGAACAACCTGGCCGTGGAGGAGTTGGGCGGCCTCGAGGCCACCGTGCGGGACGGCGACGAGGTGGCCCTGATCCCCGCCCTGGCCGGCGGCGCGGGCGCCATGACCGAGGAGCAGATCCGGCGCTATAGCCGCCACATCATCCTGCCGGAGGTGGGCGGGCGCGGCCAGAAGAGGCTGCTGGGCAGCCGGGTGCTGATCATCGGCGCGGGGGGCCTGGGGTCTCCGGCGGCCCTCTACCTGGCGGCGGCCGGCGTGGGCACCCTGGGCATCGTGGACTTCGACAAGGTGGACCTCAGCAACCTCCAGCGCCAGATCCTCCACCACACCCACGACGTGGGGCGCCCCAAGGTGGATTCGGCCATCGACACCATTGCGGACATGAACCCGGACGTGAAGGTGGTGCCCTACGCCACGCAGCTGTCCTCGGCGAACGCGAAGCAGATCTTCGCCGAGTACGACGTGATCGTGAACGGATCGGACAACTTCCCCACCCGCTACCTGGCAAACGATGCCGCGGTGTTCCTGCAGAAGCCCCTGGTGGACGGCAGCATCTTCAAGTTCGAGGGACAGGTCACCGTGTTCAAGCCGGGGCTGGGCTGCTATCGGTGCCTCTACCCGGCGCCGCCGCCGGCCGGCCTGGTACCCAGCTGCGCGGAGGCCGGCGTGCTGGGCGTGCTGTGCGGCATCATCGCCTCCATCCAGGGGATCGAGACCATCAAACTCCTCCTGGGCCTAGGGGAATCCCTGGCCGGCCGGCTGCTGTTCTTCGATGCCCTGGGGATGGAGTTCCGCCAGGTAAAGCTCCGCCGAGATCCGAACTGTCCGGTCTGCGGCGACCGGCCCACCATCACGGACCTGATCGACTACAACCAGTTCTGTGGCATCCCGGCGGCGGCCGGGGTCCCGGAGGGGTAGGACCGAGACCCTGCGGGGACGAGAACGGGCGGGGGGCGGGCGGGAGCATATGGACTGCACCGGATCCGCCGCCGCGGTGGCGGCGGCCGGACCGCGCGAGGGAACGGCATGATCGCTCGGGACATCCTGGAGGCCGTCGGGAACACCCCGCTGGTGGAGCTGCCGCGGTTCAGCCCCAAGCCCGGGGTGCGTCTCTTCGCCAAGCTCGAGGGGAACAACCCCACGGGCAGCCTCAAGGACCGCATCGCCAGGTCCATGATCGAGGCCGCCGAGCGGTCGGGCGAGCTCACGCGGGAGAAGACCATCCTGGAGCCCACCAGCGGCAACACGGGGATCGCCCTGGCCATGATCGCCCGGCGGAGAGGCTACCGGATCACGGTGGTGGTGCCCGAGAACGTCACGGTGGAACGGCGGCAGCTCTTGGACCTCTATGGGGCCGAGATCGTTTTCTCGGACCCGGCCCGGGGGACCAACGGCTCCATCGAGCTGGCCCAGAAGATGGCGGAGGACCCCCGCTTCTGCCTGCTGTACCAGTATGGCAACCCGGCCAACCCCCGGGCCCACTACGAGACCACCGGGGCCGAGATCGTGCGGGATATGCCGGAGGTAGACGCCTTCATCGCAGGGCTGGGGACCGGCGGCACGCTCATGGGCGTGGGCCGTCGGCTCAAGGAGCATAACCCGCGGGTGAAGGTCATCGCCGCGGAGCCGCACCCGGGGGACGCGGTGCAGGGGCTTCGGAGCCTGGAGGAGGGGTTCATTCCGCCCATCCTGGACCTGGGCCTCCTGGACGGCAAGATCCTCGTGGACTCACGCTGCGCGTTCGCCGCCACCAAGGATCTGATGCGCCGGGAGGGGATCTTCGCCGGCGTCTCGTCCGGCGCGGCCTTGCACTGCGCCCTGCGGGTGGCCCGCCGCATGGATCGGGGCAACATCGTGGTCCTGCTGGCGGACGGCGGCTGGAAGTACGTGAGCCTCGGCGTCTGGCAGAAGGACACCGCGGACATCCCGGAGGACGTGGCCAGTCACATCTGGTGGTAGCGGGACGGGACATGACCACAGGCGCGCAGACGGCGGTGCGATTCCGGACCTCCACGCTGGAGGCCGTGGCGGCGCACGCCCGCGAGACCTATCCGGACGAGTGCTGCGGCCTGATCCTGCGGCGGGACGGCGCCGAGGCGGTGCGCCGCGTGCGCAACATCCAGGACCAGCTGCACGCGCGGGACCCGGAGCGGTATCCCCGGGTCGCCCGCATCGCCTACTACATGGACGGCAAGGAGCTGCTGGACGTGCTCAACGAGGTGGACCGGGACGGGTGGGCCGTGGCCGCGTTCTACCACTCGCACCCGGACCACGCAGCCTACTTCTCCCAGGAGGACAGGGACCGCGCCCTGTTCGACGGCGAGCCGGTCTACCCCGACACGGCCTACCTGATCGTGGCCCTGGACGCGGCGGCGGTCCGCGAGGTGAGGGCGTTCCGCTGGGATGAGGCGGCCGGGGAATTCCTGGAGGCCCCCATCGCGGGGGCGGACGGATCCTGAGCCCGCGGGGGCCGGGGGGGAGCCCATGAAACTCCAGAGGCCCGCGAATCTCGGTGCCCCGGGCCCGGCGCCCGGCGAGGGGGCCGAGGACCGCGAGGTGCTGCGGCGCATCGTGGAGGCCATCCGGTCCGTCCGTCACGGGCAAGTGCAGATCATCATCCAGGACTCGCGGGTGGTGCAGATCGACACCACGGAGAAGGTGCGACTGGCGTAGATTCGGTGGTCCGGTCCGAGCCGACCGGACGAAGGGAGGGGGCCATGGCGACGGCGTACGCGAACCCTCAGGTGCTCGTGGAGACGGCATGGGTGGCGGACCATCTGAAGGACCCGAACCTTCGCGTCATCGAGGTCTCCGTGGATACCGCCGCCTTCGAGCAGGGCCACATCCCCGGGGCGGTAGCCTTGAACTGGTTCCGGGACCTGGAGGAGCACCCCGTGCGCGATATCGCCAGCAAGGCCAAGATCGAGCAGCTCCTGGGCCAGGCGGGGGTGGGCACCAATACCAAGGTCATCCTCTACGGGGATAACAATAACTGGTTCGCCACGTACGCCTACTGGCTGCTGAAGCATTACGGCCACTCCGACGCGCAGATCATGAACGGCGGCCGGAAGAAATGGATCGACGAGGGCCGCGCGCTGACCAAGGAGGCCACCAAGATCGCCCCCGTGCGCTACAGCGCCAAGGACCCCGATCCTTCCGTCCGCGCCGCCCGGGACCTGGTGGTGGAGACGGCCTTCAGGCGGAACCGCGCCTTGGTGGATGTGCGCTCGCCCCGCGAGTTCAGCGGCGAATTGCTGGCCCCCGAGAACCTGCCCCAGGAGGGGGCGCAGCGGGGCGGCCACGTGCCCGGCGCGGCGAACATCCCCTGGGGCGAGAACTGCCGCCCCGACGGCACCTTCAAGTCGGCGGACGAGCTCAAGAGCCTCTACGCGGGCAAGGGGGTCACGCCCGACAAGGAGGTGGTGGCCTACTGCCGGATCGGTGAGCGCTCCTCGCTCACATGGTTCGCCCTGAAGGAGCTCCTGGGCTATCCCAGGGTCCGCAACTACGACGGATCCTGGACCGAGTACGGGAGCCTGGTGGGCGTGCCCGTGGAAAAGCCGTAGCAGGCTGCTGAAAAAGGCCCATCTGCGGCGTTGGCGCGCTCGCGCATTCGCTGCGGCGTACCAGAAGTACGCCTCACTCGGCGCATCGCGCGCCGCCTTGCATCTGGACCTTTTTGAGCAGCCTGGGCAAGAGAAGGTTTTTCAGCAGCCTGTTGAGCGAGGTGTCATGGAGCTGCGCCAGGGTGAACGGCTGCTGCGCGTTCACCGGTTTCGCTTCTGGAAGGCGATGGGATGCGGCCAGAGCAGCATCGAACTGCTGGTGGAAGAGGCCCTGGGCCCGGTGCCACCCGAGACCCCGCGCTGCACGGCGCGGCCCGAGCATGCGGAGCTGGTGACGAGGCCGGAGTTCAGCAAGACTGGCGATACGGTGGAGGAGGCTGTGGCGAACTGCCTTGAGGCCATCCGCCCCAGGCGGTTCTACGAGCTGTTCCTGCCCAAGGCCTGAGGTGTGGAGACGCCGGGCGGGTCGCGAAGCGGATGGCGCGCAACACTTGGAAAAGGGTGCCGTTGCCTTGATGAGAGGGGGATGTCGCACGATGGGCATGTGGTGTCGCTCAGGCTGGAAAGGTTTTTTTTGGCGCCAAATGTCCGGTAACCCGAGGGAGATTCGGAGCAATCGTGCGGGGCACATGGATGCCGCCATGTGCTGCGCGGTGGTCGGGCCCGTGTAGCCCCCGCCGCCGATAACAGGCTGACCAGTCAACTGGAGGCCAATCCGCAGAGAGCGGGTTGGCCTTTTTTCTTGGAGGGACCATGAACGACGAGGTGACGACCGAGACGAGGCGACCCCACCTTCACATCCCGGACGCCGAGGAACTCCCCGGGCAGGCCGTGCACGAGCCGGAATCCTGGGCGGACGCCGGCGAGATCGATACCTTCGACCGGTTCGTTCATCGCTTCTGGCGCGGCGAGATCACGCCGGACGAGTTCAAGCGCTTCCGCCTGCAGCATGGCGTCTATGGCCAGCGGCAGGAGGGGGTGCACATGGTGCGGGTGAAGATCCCCTGGGGCGGCCTCACGGCGAAGCAGGTCGAGCGCCTGGCCGAGCTGGCCGAGGCGGCGCCGCGGGGGGTGGGCCACGTCACGACGCGCCAGAACATCCAGTTCCACTTCGTGAAGCCGGAGGAACTGACGCCGACGCTCACGCGCCTGGCCGAGGTGGGCCTCACCACGCGCGAGGCCTGCGGGAACACCGTCCGCAACGTGGTGGCCTGCCCCCACGCCGGCGTGGCGCCCGACGAGCCCTTCGACGTTACGCCCTACGCGGAGGCCACGGCCCGCTTCCTCCTGCGCAATCCGATGAACCAGAACCTGCCCCGGAAATTCAAGATCAGCTTCTCGGGGTGCCGGGACCTCTGCGGGCTCGCGCCCATCCAGGATATCGGCGCGGTGGCGGCGCTGCGCCACCAAGGCGCGGAAGGGCTGCGGGGGTTCCGCCTCTATGTCGGCGGCGGTCTCGGCCCATCGCCCCAGGTGGCGCAGCCCCTGGAGGACTTCACGCCGGCCGAGGACTTGCTGGTCACCATCGCGGCCATCGTGCGCGTGTTCGATCGGCTCGGCAATCGGGACAACCGCAATCTGGCCCGCCTGAAGTTCGTCGTCCGGAAGCTCGGGATGGAGGCGTTCCGCGCCCTCGTCCTGGGGGAGCGCGAAGGCCTGCGCGGGGTGCTGGCCGGGAGGATCCCGTCCATCGATGTCCCGCCGGAGGCGTCGCGGCGCGCTCCGTCGCCGGCGGACCTGGCCGCCGTGCCGAACGGCGACCCCGAATCCGGTCGATGGTGGGCCACGAACGTGCGGCCGCAGAAGCAGCGGGGCTATTTCATGGTCAACGCGCGCCTGGTTCTGGGCGACGTGACGGGCCCGCAACTCCGGGTCCTTGCCTTCCTCGCCCGCCAGTTCGGTGACGGGTGGCTCCGGACGACGAACCAGCAGAACATCCTCCTGCGCTGGATCCCCGGCGCCAAGCTGCCGCCGGTGTATCGCCTGCTCAAGGGGGCGGGCCTGGCCGCGCCCTCGGCCGACCGCCTGGCGGACGTCACCGCCTGCCCCGGCGCCGATACCTGCCAGCTCGGGATCACCTCGTCGCGCGGCCTGGCGGCGGCCATCGGCGACATTTGCCGGAACGGCCACGCCTATGTGGCCGACGAGGCGGGGATCCGGATCAAGATCTCGGGCTGCCCGAACTCCTGCGGCCACCATCACATCGCCGGCATCGGCTTCTCCGGCGGGTCGAAGGTGTTCGACGGGAAGCAGGTGCCGACCTACCAGGTCTTCCTGGGCGCATCCCTCAGTCTGGAGGGGACGCGGTACGCGCGCCCCGCGCTGAAGGTACCGGCGAAGAACGCCCCGGCCCTAGTGGGCCGCCTGCTGGACCTCTACCGGGCGGAGCGGCGGGGCGGGGAAACGTTCGAGGCGTTCGTGGATCGCCTCGGATTGGCCAGGATCCGGGAGGCGGTCAGGGATCTGACCGAGCTCCCGGCGCACGCCCAGGCGCCGGATGCCTACCTCGACTGGGGCGGCACCGAGGCCTTCGGCGTGCACACCGGCCCCGGGGAATGCGCGTCGTAGCAGGCTGCTGGAAAGGGCCCACCTCTCCATTGCGGAATGCGGAATGCGGATTGCGGAATCCGCGCGGCGCCTTGCATCTGCACCTTTTTGAGCAGCCCGGGTATGCGAGAGTTCTTCAATGCCCTGTGAGGTGCTCGACGGATCGGACCCAGGGACAGGGAACGGGAGGGCAGGATGGAGAGGAAACGATGGATTCAGAACACGGAAGACTGGTGGGCCCTCTGGATCGGGCTCGCCGTCTTCCTGCTTTCCCTCGCCCCCCTCGGGGGAAGGGACCTCCTCGGCTGGGGTGTGGCCACGAGTGTGTGGCTAGACATCGGCAAGGCCCTGGCCCCGGTCTCGAAGGCCTATGTGGGCCTCCCTGGGGTCGGGGCCCTGGTGCTCACCTACTTGTTCATGCTGGTCATCCTGGGGCTGGGGGCCAAGGCGCTGAAGTTCGATGCCAAGGCGTTCGCCGCCGGCTTCACCGTGATCTTCTGGGTGAGCTACGCCTGCTGGCTCATCGGCAACTACGCGTACATCGCGGCGACCCCTGACAAGTTGAAGGCGCTCAGGATCCCCTGGTCCCTGGGGCTGACGGGGGAGGCCGGGTTCATCGTGGCCCTCCTGGCCGGATTGATCATCGGTAATTTCTGGCCCAGGTTGGCGGCCTTCCTCAAGGAGGCGACCCGGCCGGAGTGGTACATCAAGGCCGCCATCGTGATCTTGGGGGCGTCCCTCGGGATGCAGGCGGCCGGCGCCACGGGCCTGGCCAAGGCGGTCATGTTCCGCGGGTTTGCCGCCATCCTAGAGGCCTACCTGATCTACTGGGCCCTGGTGTACCTCGTCGCCCGGAGGGGCTTCAAGTTCAGTCGGGAATGGGCCGCCCCCCTGGCGTCCGGGATCTCCATCTGCGGCGTCTCGGCGGCCATCGCGACCGGCGCAGCCATCAGGGCCCGGCCGGTGGTCCCCGTGATGGTCTCTTCGCTGGTGGTGATCTTTGCGGTGGTCGAATTGCTGTTCCTGCCTTTCGTGGCGCAGGCCTTCCTCGCCCACGAGCCCCTGGTGGCCGGGGCATGGATGGGCCTGGCCGTCAAGACGGACGGCGCGGCGGTAGCCAGCGGGGCCATCACGGATGCCCTCATCCGCGCCAAGGTCCTGGCCACGGCCGGCGTGACGTACAAGGAGGGCTGGGTCCTGATGACGGCGACCACGGTGAAGGTGTTCATCGACATCTTCATCGGCATCTGGGCTTTCGTGCTGGCCCTGGTCTGGGTGTACGCCATCGACAAGAAGCCGGGAGAGCGGGTCTCGCCCCGTGAGATATGGGAGCGGTTTCCCAAGTTCGTGCTCGGATACTTCCTGACCTTCCTCGCGATGCTCGTCCTCGCCCTGCGGGCGCCGGGGCTGCTGGGCGCGGCCAGGCTCGCCACGGCGGAGAGCAACATCTTCCGCGTGCTGTTCTTCGTCATGACGTTCTTCACCATCGGCCTCATGTCCAACTTCAAGAAGCTCTGGGAGGAAGGCATCGGGAAGCTGGCGCTCGTCTACGTTGTGTCCCTCTTCGGCTTCATCATCTGGATCGGGCTGGTCATCTCATGGATCTTCTTCCATGGGATCGCCCCGCCTAGCGCGTGAAGCCCGGCCTTCGCCGGGGATGCAGGGGCATCCGCCCGCGGGGGCGGGCGGGCCCGGAAGGGAGAAAAGGTTGCCATGGGAACGCAAATTGCGGCGCCGCTGGGGGTTGAGGCTCGGCCGGAGCCCAGGGGATCGCGAACGGGAACGGCGCTGGGGGTCGCCGAGGAGCTGGCGAAGGCCCCGCACGAGCCTTTCCTGCCGGTGGAGAACCGGCTGGTGGCGTGGAGCCTGATTCTGGGCCTGGTGCTGCTGGGGGGACTCGTTTGGGTGGGCTCCACGTTCTTCCCGGGGTAGACCCGAAGTTATCGGGGTGGGTGACCGCCCGGGGTCATCAGTGGAGGATGGCGTGATGCTGGTGGCAGACACCGCGCGGGAACTGACGGTGCTGGGAAGGGGGGAGGGGCGCGACCCCCTCGTCTCGGTCGAGATACTCGAGGACCCCTGGACTCCGGCCTTGGAGGTGGAACGGATTGCGTTTGCGGTCCGCCAGAGGGAGGAGGACCGTGCCGGCCTGGGGTGAGCGGCGGACCGCCCATCCACGGTTACGCCGTCGGGCGGCCTTCGCGCTTTACGGACCGGGCAATGACCCGTATAATACAGGCGATATGGCCAGGCGGCGCGTGCACCTGACGTTTCCCGGGACCCTGGCGGACGAGCCCATCATGTGGCAGCTCTGCCGGGACTTCGACGTGGTGTTCAATATCCGCCAGGCGGATATGGCGGAAAGCGTCGGCTGGATGATGCTCCAACTGGAAGGCGACGACGAGGCCCTGGACCGCGGCGTTCGCTGGCTGGAGGAGAAGGGGATCAAGGTCGCGCCCATCGAGCAGGACATCGTGGAATAGCCCCGCCGCCCCGCGGCGGCGGCGCGAGGAGGCAGGCCGCAAAGTTTCTTGTTGACAGGGCGGGACGCATCACCTATAAATACGCGAAACTCATCCAGAGTGGCTGAGGGACTGGCCCGACGACGCCACGGCAACCGCCCCGCCCAGCATGGCGGGGGTCCGGTGCCAACTCCTACATCCCGCTTCGTAGTGCTGTACCGGCGGGATGAGAGATGAGGCAAGATAAGGGTCAATGCAACCCCTTCTCATTGCCTATGGATGAGGAGGGGTTTTTTTTATGGTCCCGGGAGGCGGCACATGGCTGCAGTCACGCGCACGGTGAAGCTGACCTACCCGTCTTCCCTGGTCACGGAGCCGGTGCTGTACCGCCTCTGCAAGGAATTCGAGATCGTCCCTAACATCCGCAAGGCCCGGGTGACCGAGGCCTCGGGCGAGGTTACGGTGAAACTCAAGGGCGATCCGGCCGAGGTGGCGCGCGGCATCGCGTTCCTCTCGGGGCTGGGGATCCGGGTGGAGGAGCTCCGGGGATAATCCCCGGGGCGAGGCCGCTGGCCCCCCTCGCCGGGGGCCGCGGGATGGGAGTAGGATCCAGGATGGGAACGATCAAGGGGTTGAAGTGCCGCGAGTGTGGGCGGCCGTACCCGGCCAAAGCGCTCCACGTCTGCGAGTTCTGCTTCGGGCCGCTGGAGGTGGCCTACGATTACGAGGCCCTGCGGCGCCTGGTCTCGCGCCGATCCGTCGAGGCGGGGCCACCCAGCATCTGGCGCTATCGCCCCCTGCTGCCCATCGAGGGCGAGGCGGCGGTGGGCCGGGCATGCGGCTTCACCCCCCTGATCCGGGCCCGAAACCTGGCCCGTGCCCTGGGCGTGCGGGAACTCTACCTCAAGAACGACACGGTCAATCATCCGACCCTCTCCTTCAAGGACCGCGTGGTGGCCGTGGCGGTGACCCGGGCCCTGGAGATGGGATTTCAGGTGGTGGCCTGCGCCTCCACCGGCAACCTGGCGAACTCCGTGGCGGCCCACGCCGCCGAGGCCGGGATAAAGAGCTTCGTCTTCATCCCGGCGGACCTGGAGCAGGGCAAGGTACTGGGGACGTCCATCTACAACCCTTCCGTGGTGGCGGTGGAAGGCAACTACGACGAGGTGAATCGGCTCTGCAGCGAGGTGGCGGACAAGTACGGCTGGGCCTTCGTGAACATCAACATCCGCCCCTACTACGCCGAGGGGTCCAAGACCTTCGGCTACGAGATCGCCGAGCAGCTCGGCTGGCGCGCCCCGCAGCATATCGTGGTGCCCGCCGCCGGCGGGTCGCTGATCACCAAGATCTGGAAGGGGCTGCAGGAGCTCCGCACCCTGGAACTGATCGCGGACGTGCCCACCCGGATGTACGTCGCCCAGGCGGAGGGGTGCGGCCCCATCGTGAATTCGGTCAAGGAAGGCTCGGAGACCATCCGGCCCGTGCGGCCCCGGACCATCGCCAAGTCGCTGGCCATCGGCAACCCGGCCGACGGCTACTACGCCTACAAGGTGGTGAAGGACAGCGGAGGCTGGGGCGAGCACGCCAGTGACGCCGAGATCGTGGAGGCCATGAAGCTGCTGGCCGCCACCGAGGGGATCTACGCCGAGACGGCCGGCGGGGTGACGCTGGCCGCGGCCATGCGCCTCATCGCGCAGGGGCGCATCCCCCGGGACGAGAGCCTCGTCGTGTGCATCACGGGGCACGGGCTGAAGACCCAGGAGGCCGTGGTGGATGCGCTGCCGGCCCCCCTGCAGATCAAGCCCACCCTCAAGTCGTTCGACGGCGCGCTGGCCGCCGCCGGCGTCCTGGCCGCCGCCCGTTGATGCCGCGCCCGCGACTCGGGACTTTGGACTCGGGACCCTGGACTAGGGAGGAAAAGATGAGCGTGACCGTGCGGATCCCGACGCCGCTGCGGGGCCTCACCGGGGGGCAGGGTGAGGTGAAGGCCTCCGCTGCATCCGTGGCGGAGTTGATCGAGGCGCTGGAGGGCCAGTACACGGGGCTGCGCGCCCGTCTCTGTGACGATCATGGCCAGCTCCGCCGCTTCATCAACATCTACGTCAACGAGGAGGACATCCGGTTCCTGCAAGGGGCCCAGACGCCGCTGAAGGCGGGGGACCAGGTGAGCATCGTTCCCGCCATTGCGGGAGGTGCAGGCAAGGGCGGTGGCGTCCCGGCCAGCGCTGGCGGGGCTGGCGCGGCCGGCCGGCTCCCCGCCGTGGCCCGGGGGCCGGCTGGAGGGGTTGCTGCCGGATTCCGGCCCGGCCATTGACAGGCGAGGAGAAACCCTCTACACTTCACTTCGGTTCTGGCAGACGACGTTTTCACCTGGCACTCCGAACACGCCGCGCCGCAAGGACCAGGGGCCTCGCGGCGCGTTGTTTTTGAACCCGTTGTCGGGAAGGGGAGGGAAGGCATGGCCGAGCCGCTCCGCGCGGGCTCAGGGGATCGTCCCCACGGGTCGGGGGATCGCCCCCACGGGTCGGGGGGTCCCCGGGGGCGCGCCCTCGAGGTGGCCGTGGACGAACGGGGCGTGGAGAGCGCGCTGCGCGCGTTCAAGCGCCTGGTGATGCGGGATGGCATCCTCCGCGATTTTACGCGGAAGAGCCGGTATGAGAAGCCCGGTGAGCGACGGCGGCGGAAGGTCCGGGAGGCGGCCCGCCGCCTGCGCCGTCAGAAGGCCCGGGCCCTGCGGCCGCGCCGGAGCGAGACGGGATTGTAGGGGGGAGGCCTTTGGGGCCTTCCCACAACCACGGGGGCGCCGCACGGACGGGCCCGCCGTTGAGGAAGTGAGGCAGGGAATGGGGACGCGCCTATTCGTCGGAAACCTGTCCTTCGGCGTTACGGAGGACCAGCTTCGCACCCTGTTCGAGGAGGGAGGCCGCCAGGTCACCAGCGTGACCATCGTGGTGGATCGGGACACGGGGCGGCCCCGGGGGTTCGGCTTCGTGGACATGGGGAGCGATTCGGATGCCGAGGCCGCCATCCGGGCGCTGAACGGGCGGGACCTGGGCGGCCGCGCCCTCACGGTGAACGAGGCCCGGGAGCGCCCGCCGCGCACCGGGGGCTTCGGCGGGGGCGGCGACCGGGGGCGGCGCGGCGGCGGCGGGGGAGGCCGGCGGGGCTACTAGTCCGCCGGAGGCGGGCTCGCACGATTCCGCTGAAGTTACGGTCCTAGGGGGGGCCGGATCCGGAGGGGAGCATGCCCGGGCGATCTCGACAGGCCTACCGAGGGGATAAGCGCCGGAAAGAAGAAGCCCGCAAGAAGCGCCAGGAGGAGAAGCGCGCACGGCGCCAGGCCCGGACCGCCACGGGGGAGAAGGGGCCGCCCATCGAGGCGGTGCGACCCGAGGATCAGGGCCTCCCCCCGGCCGAACCCCCCGAAACGCCCCAGACCTGAGCCCGGCTTCGCAAAGCGAACGGCCCGGCAGTGCATCTCGCTGCCGGGCCGTGATTTTTTTCTGGGGATCGAGCGCGCCAACGGCCCACTCGGTGTCGCCGAGGCAGCCGCGAAAGGTATCGGCCCTTTTCGGCGGCCGGTTAGGATCCCACGGCCGCGGCGGGGACCGGGACGGCCCGCGGGCTCTCGCGGATGGCGTAGCTCAGGGCGGAGGCGACGAAGGCCAGGGCCGCGGCGGAGAGGAACGCCCCCACGTAGTTTCCCGTGCGGTCGTACAGGTACCCGCCGATCCAGGACCCCAGCGCGGCGCCCACCTGGTGGCTCAGGAAGATCCAGCCGAAGAGCTTTCCCACCGAGAGCCTTCCGAACAGATCCGCCGTGAGGCCGGAGGTGGGGGGCACGGAGGCGATATACGTCAGGCCGAAGGTCATGGCCCACACGGTGAGCATCACCCCGTCCCGCACCAGGAGCAGGAAGAGGATGGCCAGCGCCCGCAGGAAGTAGACGGCGCTGAGGGGGATCCGGTTGCCCACCCGGTCGCAGAGCCGCCCCGAGAGCATGGTGCCCACGATGTTGAGGGCGCCCATCAGGCCCAGGGCGTTGGCCGCTTCCATGGCGTGGAACCCGTGGTCCATGGCGTACGGGATGAAGTGGAACTGGATGAGCCCCGTGCTGGTATAGCCGCACACGAAGAAACCCATGGCCAGCAGCCAGAAGTCCCGGCTGCGCGCGGCCTCCGCGAGGCCGACGCGGCGCTCTCTCGCCGCGCCGAGCGGTGCGACGGTACCGGCCGACCCCACCGGCACCTCGTCGGCGCCGTAGGGCGCGATCCCCAGGTCCCGCGGGTCGCTGCGGGCCAGCCAGGCCACCAACGGGAACGCCACGGCGGCCATCAGGATCCCCTGGAGGAGGTAGCTGAATCGCCAGTCGGTCTTCAGGAGCAGCCAGGTGGCTAGGGGGAAGAAGATGAGCTGCCCGGTGGAACTGCCCGCCCCCGCGATGCCGATGGCCAGCCCGCGGGATTTCACGAACCAGCGCGTGGCCACCGAGGTTCCCGCCGTCACCGCCGCGCCCCCGGAGGCGATCCCGCCGACGATGGCGTAGAGCACGCCGACCCAGAAGAGGCTGGGGGCGTAGGCCAGCCCGACGGTCCCCAGCCCGGCCAGAAGCATACTGCCCGCCAGGACGACGCGGGGCCCATAACGATCCAGGACCATCCCGATGACCGGCTGCACGAGGGCGAAGAGGAGCAAGCTGAGGAAATTGATCCGGGAGATGGGCTCGCGGGTGGTGTGAAACTCGGCCTCCAGCGGCTTGATGTAGACGCCGAAGTTGGACCGGACCCCCATACCCGCCATGAGGGCGAAGAAGGTGACCCCGATGACGATCCAGGCGTAATGGAACCGCTTCGTCGGCTGCATGGACGCCCCATGGGCCGGCCGCGCGGCCGGCCTGGCCTCAGCGCCAATACTGTTCAAATCCCCCCTCCGCCCCCCTTTGGCAAAGGGGGGAATGGGGGGATTTGGCCCGGCTGACAGCCTGAGCGGATAGCATTTGAACAGCGGAGCGCTATGCCTTCTTCTCGGGTTTCTTCTCGCGGAAATCATCCGGCGCCCGGGGGAGGTCCTGCAAGTCCTTGGAGGGAACCGTGTACACGGCCGGCTCCCCCTGGATCTGCACGTATCGCTCGTCCCGCTCCTGCTTGCCCACCAGCAGGGTGCCCAGGGCCTTGCCGTCCGCCCCGGTGACGGTGATGGTGAGCTCCGGCCGGTCCAGCCCGTAGCGGTCCAGCGTCCCCGCCTGCTCGGCGGCCACGCCGTCGGCCCGGAGGACGGTGAGCTTGAAGAGCAGGTCCCTCACCCGGGATTCGTCGGCCGCGCCCGCCGCGGGCTCGGCGACCTTCCACTTCGCCTCCCCCTCGCGTTCCACGGCCACCGCCGTGCCCCCCCAGGCCAGGCGGAGCCTTTTCACGTCCCTGGTGGCGTAGCGGAACAGGCTCTTGTCTCGGATCTCCCAGGCGTCCTTGGGCACGTCCGTCATAAGGGCCTTGTCCAGCTCCACGACGGTCATGGTGGCCTCGTTGCGGCCGTAAAGGAGATTCGGCTTATCCTTGGGTTCGGCCAGGGCCAGCACCTTGGGGGACGCCGCGTCCTTCTCCCACAGCTCCAGGCGCACCGCCGGCCGGTCCAGGCCGTAGGGCTTCAGGTCCGCGGCAGGCTCCGCGGCGAAGGCCTTGGCCTTGGCGGTGGCCAGCCGGCGCACCAGCCCGGAGACGCGCCACTCGTCCGCCCGGACCTTCACCGGCCCCGCGATCTCCCATTGGGCCCCCCGCCTCAGCTCCAGCGGCTCCTGCGCCCCCCGCCGCACCACCAGGCGCGTGACCCTCTCCGCCTCCACGTCCATTACGGACTTATCGCGCAGGTCCAGGGCGGTCTTGCGCAGTTCGCCCCGCAGCGTGTCGGGCACCAGGATCACCTGCGGCTTCTCGTCCACCCGCGCGTAGGCCCAGGCGCCGGTGGGGTTCTTGCCGCCGAACTCCAGGCGCCGCCACTGGGAATCGCCCCGCGCGCGGAAGCGCACGACCAGCTCCGGGTTGTCCAGCCCGTAGTCGGCCAGGCTCTTGGGCAGCTCTTCCAGGGTGCGTTCGGCGCGGGCGCCCAGCAGGCTGGCGGCCAGGGCCCCGATAGCCGCGCCGTCGCCCCTGGCCTGGACCGGCTGTTCGATGCGCCAGCCCCCGTCCTGGCGCTGCAGGCGGATGTCGGCCCCGCCGGCATGGAGCTCCAGGGCCTCCACGTCCTCCGGCTTGGCCGTGAAGAGGCGCCCGGCCTCGTCCGCGTCCTTCCTGCCGCCGCGGACCTCGGCGAAGTAGTAGGCGCCCAACAGGACCGCCAGGAGGACCGCCAGGATGCCGGTGGTGCGGAAGCTCACCGGTAGCGCCTCCGGCGCACGAAGACGCCCACGCCCACGCCGGCCACGGCGGCGGGCAGGACGACGAGCGGCACGAACCAGAAGACCTTCGCCTGGGTCTCGGCCAGGAGGAGCGGGGCGGACTTGGCGTCCCGCGGGCGGATGGCGATGAGGTCCTCCTCCTCCGCCAGCCAGGAGATGGCGTTCATCACCAGGTCGCGGTTGCCCTCCAGGCGGAGGAGGGGGTTGCTGGCGAAGCGGGAGTTCCCGAAGACCACCACGCGCGCCTTGGCGGGCCGCGGGGCCTGCTCGGGCTTCCGGGCGTCCCCCGCGGCCGCCGCCTTCCCCCCGATGGTGGCGACCAGGGCGATGGGCACCGGGCCCTTGCGGTCCCGCGCGGCGTCGTACTGGATCTCGCGCTGCGAGTCGGGCTGGGCCCAGCTCACCGGGTAGGCCGGGGTTTCGATCAGCTTCTCCACCGAAACCCCCTCGCCCGGCTTCTCGGCCGCATCCACCGAGCGGACGAGGGGGAAGATGGTCAGGATCCCCTGCAGGTCCCGGGTGATGGGGTGGTTCCCGTACCGGTTCACCGCGGGGACCTGGGGGCCGGTGCCCAGCGGGAACTGGCGGCTGATCACGATGTCGTTTCCGAGGCTGATGGCGTACTTGGCCAGGAAGGGCTTGAGGGAGGCGCCGGTGAGGGGGTCCGTCATGATCAGCAGCTTGCCGCCCCGGGCCAGGTAGGCGTCGAAGACGGCGAGTTCGGCCTCGGGAATGTCCCTCTGCGGCCCCAGGATGACCGCCGCGGTGGCATCCTGCGGCACCTCCTTGTCGCGCGCCAGCAACAGGTCCTTGACGACGTAGTTGCTCTTCTCCACCTCCTGCCGCAGCAGGCCGAAGCCGCGCTCGCCGGCGTCCGTGATGCCCCCCTCGCCGTGGCCCTGGCTGAAGTAGATGGTGCGGCGGCCGCTGCGGGTGAGCTTCACCACGGCGTTGGTGAGGCGCTCCTCGCTGACCTCGGTGAGCTGCTCCTCGCGCATGGCCCGTTCGGCCACGGCCGGGGCGGCGCCCGCTTTTTTCGCCGCCGCTTCTGGGGCGGCCTTGGCCGCCTTGGCGTCCCCCGTGGCGGGGGCGGGGGCCTCCTCGGGCGTCAGGGGCTTGGCGGCGGCCAGCCCCGGGTCCTCCTCCGGCGTTTCGAGCACCACCGTGCCGTACATGGTGATCTTGTACCGGCGGGCCAGCCCGATGTCCTTGTCCGGGTCCACGAACTCGTAGCGGAAGTTGGACGAGAGGTCCGCGTACTGGCGCAGCAGGTCCTCGGCGGCGCGCCGGTCCTCCACGGCGCCCGTGCCGCCGGCGCGGAAGAAGGCCACCGCCTTCACCGGCTTCTTCAGTTCCCTGACCACCTTCACCGTTTGGGGCGAAAGGGTGTAGCGGCGCCCCTCGGTGAGGTCCAGGCGCTTGTTGTAGCGGGCAGAGAAGAACTCCACGAACCCGATCACCAGCATCAGCAACACCGCCATGGCGAGCACGTTCAGGCCGTAGCGGGTCTGGCGCCGGGCCAACTGGCGCGCGATGGCGCCGAAGTGGGCGTAGGCCCCGAACAGGAGCAGGATCGCCCCCGCCAGCAGGACGGCCACCAGCCAACCCGGCAGCGCCGGCTGGAAGAGATAGACGATCCCCCCCAGCACCAGCAGCAGGGCGCCGGCGGCGCCCGCGAGAGTCCCCAGCTTCTGCAGCGACATGCGCACTCCCCCCGGCACCCCGGGGCTAGCCCCGCCAGCGCTTGGATTCGAGAGAACGGAGCGTGAGGAAAAGGAAGAAGAAGGTGAAGTTCAGGAAGAAGATGATGTCCTTGGTCTCCAGCACGCCCTTGGCGAAGCTCTCGCGATGCTCCAGCAGCGAGAGGTGCTTCAGGACCGCCCGGCCCGTGGGGCCCGCGCCGTCCGCCGCCCAGCCGATGAGCCAGAGGAGCAGGGCGGCCCCGAAGCTGACGGTGAAGGCGATGAGCTGGTGTTCGGTGAGGGACGAGATCAGGGTGCCCACCGCCAGGAAGGCCATCATCATCAGGGCCATGCCCAGGTACCCCGTGAGGGTGGGTCCCCACTCGATGGGCACGAAGAGGCCCAGGAGGAGCGGGTAGGCCAGCGTGAGGCCCAGCATGGCCAGGGCCAGGGCCGTGGCCGCGAAGAACTTGCCCAGGAGGAGCTCCACGTCCCGGATGGGATAGGTGAAGAGGAGCTCGGCCGTCCCCTGCCGCTTCTCCTCCGCGAAAAGCCGCGCCGTGATGGCCGGCATGAGGAAAAGGACGATGACGGAGAGGAAGCTGAAGAGGGGACGGAACACCCAGTCGGAGGGATTCAGACCCTGGGCGATCTGGGGGTTCATCATGCTCTGGAAGCCGGCCCGCTGGTACACGCCCACGACGATCCAGAAGTAATACCCGGCCACCAGGGCGAAGATGGTGAGGACCCCGTAGGCCACGGGAGAGACGAAGTAGGCTCGGATCTCTTTCTTGAAGATGGCCAGGATGTGTGCCACGGCTAGGCCTCCGCCGCCCGGCCGGGCTGGTGGGCCGCCGCCTCGTCGGTGACCAGGTGGAGGAAGATCTCTTCCAGGGACAGGTCCGCGGGGCGGAGCTCGTAGAGGCCCCAGCCGTTCTTCACCATGGCGGCCGCCAGGGCCACACGCACGTCCCGCCCCCGCTCCGATTCCACCAGGTAGGTCCGGCGCCCGTCCACCGCATCGCCCCGCGGGGCCACCCGCTGCACCCCCTCCAGCCGGCGGATCTCGGCCATGACCCGGTCCGGCGGCCCTTCCACCTGCAGCAGCACGTTGGCCGACTTCTGCACCTGGGCCGTGAGGTTCCCGGGGGTGTCCACGGCCACGATCCGCCCCCGGCTGATGATGATGACCCGATCGCAGGTCATGCTGACCTCGGGCAGGATGTGGGTGGAGAGGATGATGGTGCGCCGCCCGGCCAGCCCCTTGATGAGCCGGCGGATCTCCACGATCTGCTGCGGGTCCAGCCCCACGGTGGGCTCGTCCAGGATGAGGACCTCGGGATCGTTCACCAGGGCCTGCGCCAGGCCGACCCGCTGCCGGTAGCCGCGGGAGAGGGTGCTCACCAGCTTTCCGGCCACGTCGGTGACGGCGCAGCGTTCCATGGCCTCGTCCACGCGGGCACGGCGGTCCCGTGAGGGCACGCCCTTCGCCTCCGCCACGAAATCCAGGTAGGTCCGCACGCGGAACTCCCCATAGAGGGGCACGCTCTCCGGCAGGTATCCGATCCGGCGCCGGGCCTCCAGGGATTGGGCCAGCACGTCGAACCCGGCCACCTGCGCCGTGCCGGTGGTGGGCGGCATGTATCCCGTGAGGATGCGCATGGTGGTGGTCTTGCCGGCCCCGTTGGGCCCAAGGAAGCCCACGATCTCCCCCCGGCCCACCGTGAAGCTGACGTCCTCGATGGCCGTCACGGGCCCGTAGGACTTGGTAAGATTCTGGACCTCGATCATCCGCGTCTCCCCTCCGCACGCGATTGGGCCAAACGACCAGGCATGATAACTTCCCACTCCGGCGATTTCAAGCGTGCCCCGCCCCCCCCAGCGCGGTGCGCCCGGAGGGCGCCGGGAACCATTAACAGGCTGCTGAAAAAGGCCCAACGTCTCTCCCCCCTGCCCCGGCGGCAGTGGGTGGGGCGTTGGCGCGCTCGCGCGGCGCTGCGACGTACGCACCCAGTACGCCTCGCGCCTCGCATCACGCGCCGCCTTGCATCTGGACCTTTTGAGCAGCCTGGGTCAAAACAGGTTCCTCAGCATCTTGCCAAACCGTATGCCCCCGACGCGCTCGAGCCTGCGGCAGTTGAAATCGGCTTGGCATGGCCGCGCGGATGCTGTGAGATGCTCTTGTCCAGGGCGCGCTAGAGGGCGCAAGTGCACGGGGAGGGGCGCGGGGTGGGAGTCCACGGCCAGTGGGTCGGAAGCGTGCTCGGTTCGTACGGGGCAGCGCCCCACCAGCGAGGCAACGCCGCAACTTGGACGCCTCAGGCGGGGTGGCCCTTTTTCAGGAGCCAGCTCGGGCCATTGGAGGGGGCCAGTTCGCCGGCCCCGAGTTCCCCGCCATCCGCGACCTCGTCACACGGCTCGGCCTGGCCGAGGTGGCCGCCTTCGGCCAGACCTGAAGAGACAAGTGTCCATTTCGACCCGGCCCGGATGCGGGGCCCGGGCAGGGGGGCACTCGTCGCTCAGAGGAGGTCCCAGAAGGTAGTACACTGGTGATCGGTCGCGAATCCCGACTCGACCACCGGTTCCGGGGGAAGAAGGGATAGGCGCTCGTCAGACACGGGATCGTACGGCGCCCACAACGGTTGACCCGGAGAATTGGGGTCGCC